>JAGVIM010000059.1 GCA_020056045.1 Nanobdellota archaeon
AAGCATACGAAAGAAAGAAAAAGAAAGGGAGAGTGTATTATATATGAAAAATAAGGATAGGATTAAATTGTCGTTAGGAAATAATAATCAGATAACACAGATTTGATGAAGTAGTCAGATTTCTGAAGTAAAAATACGGAGATTTATCTTGCAAGAAAATTCATTCAGAAGAATTTTCTGCACAGAAAATATAAAATATTTTCTTGTGTCCATAGTCCAAAGATAAATTTCTAATTTCTTAGTTATTGTAAATAAATATTATAAATGTGTATAGTGAATAGAAGAATCGCTTAATGAATAGATTACATAACGGATATTTTATTGGGCTACTAATAATTCTTTAGAAAAAATAATCTTCGACGAAGTTAGGTTATTTTTTCATTGATAGCTTCAGAAAGCTGAGCAATTACGATTTGATTATATGTTTTGTTTTATGTAGATTATCTAATGGGTTCTCCTTTGGGTGTTGGAATTAATTCTGGTTCTGAAGAAGACATTGGTTCTGGTGTTGGTATAACTTCTGGTTTAGAGTTAGG
The DNA here is from genome assembly GCA_020056045.1 of Nanobdellota archaeon. Taxonomy (GTDB): domain Archaea; phylum Nanobdellota; class Nanobdellia; order Pacearchaeales; family GW2011-AR1; genus ARS1285. The sequence continues at coordinate 537 of JAGVIM010000059.1, forward strand.
GAGAGTCTCTGGTTCTGGGGTTGGAAGAACTTCCATTTGTTCAGGTTTTAATTCTTTTTTTGGATTAGGATTCATGTTAATTTCTACTCTTTCTTCTCTTACTAGATTTTGTTTTAATACTTGTTGTGTTTTTGTTTGTCTTGGTAAGAGTGATGCTAATTCAAGTTTACTTTTTCTTGGTTCAAAGCAATATCCTCCTTGTTTATCTTTTACTAATGGATATCTTGGTCTATCATAGAATGTCATTTTCATTAAATAGGGCTTTTTTCCTCTTAATTCTGGAATTCTCCAGGTTATTAATTCAGTTCCTTTTGGCGTAGTTCTTTTCATGTAAATATCTTCGCCTTGGTAAACTCTATAACTTCCAAAAGCATCTAGGTGAGAGTAATTTCTTGATTGTTTTTTTGTAATTTTAACTAATCCTTTTCCTTTTTTAGATACTTCATCATCATCTTTTCCTGCTTGAACCATTAACATTTGATTTGCCATGTCTTCAAGAAATTGATTTCCTTTTTCAAACCTTATTAAAGGTCCTGCTTTGTAATCATTTTGACCAAATATAATTATTTCATTATTAGCAGAAATATAAAATCCATTATGTTCTGGATGTTCTTTTCCATCAAAGTATAAACTTATTTTAACATTGTTTGGATTTTTCATTGATAATCCTTTGATATTAACAGATTCTTCAAGTCTAGATGTTTTTTCTGCTTTTTTCGAAACTGTTGATTTTTGCATTTCTGAACTAGGGTTAGTTTGAGTATTACATCCTGTTAAGAGTGCTGTTGTAAATATTGCTCCATATGCAATTTTTCTGTAAAAATTATTTAAGGGGTTCATTTTTGCTTTTTTATATAAATCCTTTAATTTATAAATGTTTTTATTGTTGTAACTAATTAGTAATAATAAAATATATAAATTAAATTTTATTAGTAATATTTATGTTTAATAAATAGGTGGTTAAGTGGAGATTCGCGAGAATGATTAAGCTTGCTCTAAAACTAAATTATAACTCATCTTCTAATCTTATATTTATATAAAAATTAATAAAATATCTAATTTATGAACAAGAAACCTGTTTACCTTCTTCTGTAATAAAATTACAGCCTTTTCCAAACTCTTCTCCAGTTTTATTTGGATTAATTTGAGTACGCATTATTATTCCGGAGGATTTATTATTTTCCAGTATATATCTAAATGAGACAAATTTTACTTTTTTAAAATTCCAGTCTTCGGAAACTTTTGGAGATAAATCATCTTTATATATAAGGTAATTTTTTGTTTCATAGGAATTAGGATAATTTGTTGATTTATATTCATAGGCTTTTCCATTAGCTTCTTCAAAATTAATCAAAACTCCTGTCATGATTGTTTCAAAAGGACCCCTTGATATTTTTATTGCTGCAAAGTCTGCAGGAAGATAATAATTAAAGTCTGCATCTGAGGTATTAGTTATATTATTTGTATTGGTTGTAGTATTTGTATTATTTTTTCCTAAATCTATTGATTGAATATAATAACCTGTAAGCATAAACAGAGTAATTCCTAGAATTATAAATATGGCACAAATTAATATTATTGTTAGTTTAGATAAACCTTTTTTCATAAATAATCTATTTGTTTTTTCTATTTAAATGTTATTTATTAGTGATAATGGCTATAAATGGCTATGGTAACTATTGATAATATTATATTTATATAGGTAATATGCTGGTAATAAAATGTTAAAAGTTTTATTGATGTATATTCTGTAAGATATATTTTGCAGAATAGGATTGTTTATAAATCATTTTGTCACTCTTAAGTTAATATTTTTAAGAAACTGCAGGTGATAAGGACGATAAATGAATACTGCAAAAAAAATAAAAAATAAAAAATCTATTTTATCAATTGCATTTTTATTTGTGATGACTTTTTTAGTTTGTGTTTTATTAAACTTTGTAAGTGCTGAAGTTTTAAACAGCGGAACAATTACTTTTAGTTCTGCTAATGCGCCTCTTTATAATCCTCCAAGTGTTAATGATCCCAATTATCAGTGTAATTCTGATGGTATTACTCCTTGGACTAATTCAAATGGAATTTTTCCTGTTCAAATTTCAGATAATACTAAATTTTCTCCTGGAAAAAAATTAAAGATTTTAAATCCTAGTGGACAAATTTGTACTCGTGTAGCAACTCCTGAGAGCAATGGTTGGTGTAAAATGTGTGGTTGCAGAAATGTGCCTAATTATTGTTCAGATATTCAGGCCCCTAGTTTTAATGGTTTAAAAGATTATAATGATAATAATATAAAAATAGGATTTTATAGCAGTAATTCTCCTTCGGTTTTAAATTTGCCTATTGCAGAATATAGTTTAAATCAATTTACTAGTGATGGAATCACAATTCCTGCTGGAACAAATTTTATATTTGTTTATTATAAAGAAGAACTTGGTGGTTATTTTGATAATAATATTGCCTATAGGATGAGTTTTAATTATGAGGTTCAAAATGTAATTTGTAGTTCTGATTCTCAATGCAATGATAATAATCCCAATACAGAAGATAAATGCAATAATCCCGGAACTGTTCAAAGCTCTTGTGTACATAATAATATAGCTTGCTTTAGTAATGCTCAATGTGGAAGAGATGCTTATGTTGGTAATAAATATTGTAAAAATGGAAGTGTTTATCAAGATTATGAGCAATTTTCATGTTCAAATCCTACAACTTCAAATTCTCAATGTTCTTCTAATATTGTTCAGAAGTTAGTTCAAGGTTGTGCTAATGGATGTACAAATGGAGCATGTACTATAATAGTGTGCAGTCAAAATTCTGATTGTAATGATAATGATCTTTATACAGAAGATAAATGTAATAATCCTGGAACTGCTCAAAGTTCATGCAGTAATACTGAAGTTAATTGTGTTACTAATAATGATTGTGGAATTACAGGACTTTTTGGAAATGAATTTTGTTCTTTAAATGATGTATTTAAAAATTTTAAAGATTCTAAATGTATGAATCCTGGAACTACTCAAAGTTATTGTAATGTTACTATTTTACCAAAATTTTTAGTTGATTGTGGTGAATCAAGTTGTGGTAATTATTTTAGTAATTATTGTAAAAATGGAAGTGTTTATAATTCAAGAAATTGTAATAATAAGGGTTGTTTAGGTGGTGGATGTTATAGCAGCTTTGTTATTGAGGAAAATTTAGTTCAATCATGTGCTTTTGGTTGTTCTAATGGAATATGCAAACCAGAATGTTCTAGTAATTCTGATTGTCCAACTGGAAAAACTTGTGTTAATAGTTATTGTATTAAACCAAATTGTTCATCAAATGCTGATTGCAATGATAATAATGTAAATACTGAAGATAAATGTAATAATCCTGGAACTACTCAAAGTTCTTGTGTACATAATCCTATAATGTGCTTTAATGATATTCAATGTGGAGTAAGCAGTTTTTTAAATCAATCATTTTGTAAAGAAGGAAATGTATTTGATAAATTTGTTGTTTACAAATGTAATAATCCAGGGATTGGATTGAGTTCTTGTTCAAGTTCTATAGAAGATAAAAATATAAAGAATTGTCTTAGTGGATGTAGTCTTGGAAATTGTTTACCTAGTGGATGTACTCAAGCTTCTCAATGTGGCAGTTCATATAAAACTGATAAATATTGTAATGGAAATGATGTTTATCAAGATAGTCATGATTATTTATGTGAAGTTGGAAAATGTAAAGAAACACAAAATCCTAAATTAGTTCAGAGTTGTGCTAATGGATGTAGTCTTGGAAGATGTAAAAGTAGTGGTGGTCATTCAGTTCCAGAAGAATCTACAGAAACTGCTAAATTAGTTATTTCAAATACTTTAAAAACAAATGTTCAAGAATCAGAATTATCTATTGAATCTTATTTGAATCAAACAGCTCCATCTCAAAAGATTGGACTTAATAAATCAACAGTTTTTTCTAATAACTATGGATTTTTATGGTTTGTTTTAGTTGGAGTAATTATACTTTTAATAATTTTAATAATTGTTATTTTTGTTTTAACTAGAGTTTAAATAACAATCTAAATTATTTTTAATAAATAGAATTATTTATGCTTTTATTGCATCTACAGGACAAGATTCTATTGCTTCTTTTATACAAGGAATTTTTGATTTTTCCTGGCCTTTTTTAACATGTGATTTGCCATTTTTCATTTCAAAGACCTCTTCGCATACTGAAGCACATGCTCCACATCCAATACATTTTTTTTGATCTACTGTCGGCATTTTTCCATCCTAATTTTATTTAACATCCAGAATATTCTAATAATTCCTGTTCTGAAATATTTTTTTCAATTTTATTTTTATTTATTTTCCAGGTTGGATAGACTTTTATATTTTCCTTAGAACAAATCTCTTTTTGATTAGAACAATCTATTATCATTATATGTTCTAAATATTCATTTATTTGTAAATAAGATATTTGTTCAAGCTCTTGATTATTACTTATAAAAAGAGTTATTTCACTGTTTGTTAAACATGATAATGCTTTTTCACTTTCAATATCTTGATTTTCTAGAATAGTATATCCTGTGTAATGAGTTATTGATTTTGTTATAAGATAAAATATACCTAGTAAAATTAAAAGAATTACTATTGTTGTTAATACTATCACTCTTTTTTTTATTTTCATATTACTAAAAATAAACTCTTATTTTTAAATCTTGTGTAGTCCACAAAATTTAAATAGCAAGCTAGTCTTTTTTATTTATGGTAAAAAAAGATGTGGTTATTTCTGATACAGATAATTATATTAAATGGTTTTCTGAACTAAGTAATAAGGATGTTTCTATTGCAGGTGGGAAAGGTGCAAGTCTTTCTGAAATGTATAATGCTAAATTTCCCGTACCTCCTGGATTTATGATAACTGCACAATCTTTTGATTATTTTATTACTAAAATGGGCATTGGAGAAAAAATTGTTTCTATTATTGAAACTATTAAGATGGAAGATACTCATGAATTACAGAAAAAATCAAGAGAAATAAGAGATTTAATAGAAATTCAGAAACTTCCCAAGGAAATGGAAGATGAGATTATTGAATCATACCATATTTTAAGTTCTGAAAAAATTGATACAAGAGGGATTTCCCAGGATGCATTAAATATTTTAAAACATGCTCAGGAGCCTGCTTTTGTTTCTGTAAGAAGTTCTGCAACAACAGAGGATTTGGCTGATGCAAGTTTTGCAGGACAGCAGGAGAGTTTTTTAAATGTTAAGGGTGATAGAAAATTAATAGAGAATGTTAAGAAATGTTTTTCTTCACTTTATACTCCAAGGGCTATTTATTACAGGCATCAAAAAGGTTTTGATCATGCAAATGCATTACTTTCTGTTGTTGTTCAGAAAATGGTTGATTCTGAAAAATCAGGGGTAATGTTTACTAGAAATCCTGTAGGAGATCCCGAGGAAATATTAATAGAGGCTGTTTTTGGACTTGGTGAAGGAATTGTTTCCGGCCAGATAAAACCTGATGATTATTCTGTTACAAGAGATTTGAAAATAAAAGAGGTAAAGTTAAATGATAAAAAAATTGCATTTATTAGGACTAGTTCTGGTGAAAATAGTATTGTTAATTTAAGTGCTGATAGGAGCAAAAGCCAGGTAATGACTACTGCCCAGATTTTAGAACTTGCTAGAATTGGTTTAAAATTAGAAGAACATTATGGAAAACCTCAGGATATTGAGTTTGCAATTGATACTGAAAAAATCTATATTGTTCAATCAAGACCAATTACAACTCTTGGTGGGGATAGGAAAAAAGGCAAAGAACTTAGTGGAAATGTTTTATTAAAAGGTTTAGGAAGTAGTCCTGGAATTGGTGTTGGGCCTGTTAAAATAATAACATCAATGAATGATCTTGATAAAATAAAGAAAGGAGATGTTCTTGTAACTGAGATGACAAATCCAGATATGGTTGTTGCAATGGAGAGATCTGTTGCAATTGTTACTGATGAGGGCGGAATAACTGCTCATGCTTCTATTGTTTCAAGAGAACTTGGAATTCCCTGTGTTGTTGGAACTGAAAAAGCAACTTCTATTTTAAAAGATGGAATGATAATTACTGTTGATGGTTCAAATGGAAAAGTCTATGAAGGAAAAGTTGCAGAAACAAGTATTGTTGAAATTAAGCTAGCTCTTCCTACAAATAGGATTAGATTAAAAGTTATTGTAGATATGCCCGAGGGTGCTGAAAGAGCAAGCAAATCTGGAATTGAATATGTTGGACTTACAAGACTTGAAGGAATTATTGCTAGTTCTCAAAAACATCCTCTTTATTATGAAAAAAATGATTGTTTAGGAGACTATACAAAATTACTTGCAGATGCTCTTGGAAAAATTGCTGTTTATTTTAAATCAATGTGGATAAGATCTAGTGATATTAGAACAGATGAATTTTCACATTTAGAAGGTGCTCCTAAAAAAGAAATGAATCCAATGCTTGGGCTTCATGGAATAAGATTTAGTTTAAAGCATCCTAAAATATTTGAGGCAGAATTACTTGCTATTAAAAAAGTTGCTGAAAAAAATCCTGAAAAAATGTTTGGAATAATGTTTCCACAGGTTATTTTGCTTGATGAAGTTAAGAAAGCAAAAGAATATTTTAATAAATATAAGACAAAAAATATGGAGTTTGGAGTAATGATTGAGACTCCTGCTGCTGTTCAGATTATAGAAGATATTTGTAAGGAAGGTGTTAATTTTGTTTCATTTGGAACAAATGACTTAACTCAGTTTACTCTTGCTGTTGACAGGGAAGAAGAAGATGTACAGTATTTGTATAATGAACTTAATCCTGCTATATTTTATCAGATAAAAAGAGTAATTGGAACTTGCAAAAGATATAAAGTTCAGACAAGTATTTGCGGACAAGCAGGAAGCAAGCAAGAAATGGCTGAATTTTTATTTAGAAAAGGAATTAATTCAATTTCTGTTAATGCAGATGCTGCCTATGATGTTTCTGTTTTAATAAATAAACTGGAAGAAGAATGGAATAATAAACCTAAAGAAGAAGGAAATAATAATAATAATTCTAATAAAAAAAATAGAGAAGAAAGTGAGGAAACTATACCTGAAATTCAGGATGAAAAGGTTAGTTTAAAAGATATAGAAGAATTTAAGGAAAGAGAGAAAAGTTATAGAGAAAATCCAGGTCAAATAGAACCTATTGATAGTTTAATTGATTTAAAAAATCATGAAGAATTTATTGTTGATGAAGTTGAAGAAGAAAAATTAAAGAAATTAGACAGGCGACATAGAATAGAAGACAGTATTATTGTTGAAGATAATACTTTTCCAAAATCTGATTCTGATAAAGAAAAAAGTTCTGATGATTCTAGTGAAGAAGAATCTGAAAAAGAAGATTCTGTTTACGATTTTGATAAAGAGTATAAGTGATTAGAATTTAATTCTAATAAATTTTTATGCTGCTGTTTCAGAAGCTGATGCTGTTAATGTTGCTGCGTCTAAAAGATCATCAATTGTTTGTCTAAATGTTTCTGCATCAACTTTATTTCTTGCAGCTTCTCTTAATTGCTCTTGAGCAAAATCATTTGATAGAGTATCATAAATCTGTTGTCCTCTTAAAAATTCATAGTTTCCACCATATACTCTAAATAATGCTCCTCTTCCACTTTTTTCTGGTCTTGGATAAGCTCTTTGAAAAATAGGTCCTATTCTTAAATCTACTCTTTCTCCTTCTTCAGAAGTATATCTAATTTGACTTTCAGTTATTAGGAATGTTCTGTCTTGTAATGCTTTTTTTGTTGATTCTTTTGTCATTTTAGTATTTTTATTAAATTTATGATAATGAGTAAGAAACATCAGCAGTTATTGATTTTCTTTTACCTAAAGAAACATATTCTTGCCAATTTAAATTTCGGTTTAAAGTAACAGAACATCTATCTAAAACATTACTACTAGAGTCTACATTACCAAAATAATCAAGTGTAGATATTCTTACTGGAAATTGAGGATGTCCATGAGCTCCCATAAAACCTAACTTTGTCTCTCTAAACCAATTTGGCGCTCTTTGTTCTGAAATAAATCCATTATCATCAGCTGAAACTAATAGAGAATCTCTATATTCTTCTCTTTCATAATCTGTACCATGACCTCTATTATCTTTTAACCAAATTCTTCCTAATTTTAACTCTAATTGTAGTGTATTTGTAATTACCATAGGTTTATAATAAAATTTAGTATTTATAAATCTTACTTATGTTGTATCTATTAAGTGGTTACAAAACAAAAGGTTTATATAGTAGCAATCCTTACTACTTTTAAGTAAAGTTTACGCATATAAAAATTAACATGAAACAAAAATTAAGTATTTCAATTGATGAAGAAAAAATAAAGCTAGTTGAAAAACTATTACACGATGGTAAGTTTAGAAGTAAATCTCATATAATTGAATATAGTCTCGAAAGATTTTTAAATGAATATGATGGAGTTAAATAAAATGACACTTGAATATTTATTACCTGAAGTAAGAAAATTAAATCCTGTTATGGATGAACCTAAAAAAGAAACTCTTGGATTTATATCGGATATTTCTTATAACCATGTTGTTGGTAATGATGTTCGTGATGAATATAGATCTACATTAGACAATCAATCAGATAGGGCTTGTTATGATAATGAATTAAAATTAGTAATGGGGGCTGCTGCATAATGGTAGATTTAATTGATATGTTAAAAATTGCAACAGGAAGAAAATTGTCTCAAGAACAAATGGATGAAGCTAAAACAGGAGACCCTGGTTTATTTCCTCATGATTGTTTAGTGGATAAACCTGAAACTTTTGATAATATTGCTATTAATGGAGATAAGATAGTTAGAAGAATGGCAAAATATAGATGGTGTATTACACCTGATACATCACATGAAGAAGTATCTCACAGAGGATATTATGTAGTTTTAGATGAAGAAAGAAAATATAATAGAGATGGTTTGTTAGAGGAAAGATTTATTTGTAAAATGCCAGGTGGTTTAACTGTAGCTGATAGAATAACTTTAGTCTATGATCCTGCTGGTAGGTTGATTGGAAAAAGAAAGAAGTGGGGGCAAGAATAAAATGATACCAACACAATTAATATTAGACATTGCAAGAAAAAGTAATGAAAGAGCTAGAAATCTTGCTGCTCAATATGATGCTCAATTAAGAGAAAGACGGGGTGAATTTTATACAGAATTTAGAAAAACATATGAAGAATTAGATAGAGCGATTAAAGAAAGAGATGCACAAATGAATGCACCACAAGGAGAAAACTAAAATGTCATTACAATCACAAATGCCTAATCATGGAGAACATTATGCAAGAGGGCCTTATTATGGAGACAGAACTTTAGTTGAAGCTTCTACAAATCCTCAACCTCATCTAAGATATGATTCTACTCATGATGTAAATTATGCTGATGATTATCATATGCCTTTAAGAAAAGTATTTCATGGAAATAATGGAAGAACTAATGTAAACGCTTGTGGAGGACAAGTTCAATAAAATGGGAGATCAAATTCAAGTTGTTGATACTGGAAAAGATCCTTTTAAAGTAGATGGAACAGATCCTAGAAAACCTTATGAAAAATATGAAGGTTCTTTTGATGAACTTATTCAATTTAGTAAACTTGAAGAAGAAGTGAGAAAGGGCGGATATAATCATAATTTACCTAAAATAGCTGAACAAGAAGCTCAATTTGTTATAGGAAAAAGAAAATGGGTTGGTGACCATATAGAAGTTTATGATTATGATGAAGAGGTTACTAATTATTTAAAAAATTCAAAACCAAATGATCTGCCTACTTTGTATCCTTCAATTAAAACAGGATTTCAAAGAAGACAAAAAGGATTTGAAGAAGCAAGTTCACAAAGTTTAGAATCTATTATAAAGTCTACTCCTGATGAAAAACTAGAAGGTTTAATGAAATATTTGGATCCAATTAATGGGCTTAGTGGTCAGTATAAAACAATTTCTGAATTACATACTCAAGTTAAACAGATGGGTGGACTTTTAGAAAAATATACTGAAGGTAAAAAAGGAAAACCTCTTACTGATGAAGATAAGAAAAAATTAATTAAAGCCATGAGAGGTTATGTTGAAGAATATTATAAAACTCATCCTGATTACTTAGAAGGTATTAGTGAAAAAAATGTAGAAGAATTAGACAGGAATGGAAATACTGTAACAAATAAAGATAGACTATTGAAAATTAAATCAGATAGAGTAGTTGCTTTAGGTTTAATTTTAGAAACTCTAAAATATAGTGATGGCCTTGTTGTTGCTAAAATGCAAAATCTTTATCAGGAAAAAATGCAGGCGTTTAACAAAGCATTAAAAGGAAATGTTCCCGGATATGTAAAAGCTTCTTTAATGAAATTGAAAGATCTAAAAGAAGATAAGGAAACTGGAACTCCTGATGGAAACAAATATGTACACAGTTTATATCAACAACTATTTAATGAAAAATATAAGAAACAAGGTCAAGAAGAATAAACTTGTTTAGATTTTTCTTTGTTATTAATATTTTTTATTCTTATAACTAAGGTATTATTTCATTAATTAATTTAACAATTGTTTTGAAAAAATCTTCTGATTTATTTTGGAATTCATCAATTATTCTTCCGTCGATATCTTTGATTTCTCCATGAATTATTTTTCTATGAAGATCATAGATATCTCTTAGGTCTGTTACATATTTCATTTTTAACAGACCTTTTTCAACAAAATTTTCTTTTAGTAGGGTTGTTATATGTTCTGGTGAAGGAGGTAATATTTTTATTGCCATTAATAATGCTTGGGCTGATTCAACCATTGCCCAATAGCAACCTTCAATTGCACTCATTTCTGCTATCTTGCTTCTTACAATATGTCCTGGAACTCTATTTAGAACATTATACATTGATTCTGGAGTTGCTTTTATTTTTCCTTCTTCAAGTAGAATTTTTAAAGGGTTAAAAAATCCTCCAAAATCTATTATAGGTTCTCCATATCTTAAAATGTTTATTACAACAGAATCTCCTCTTAATAGGTCTTCCCACCAGGTTGTAAGTCTTATTGTGTTTATGTGAAGCTCTTTTTTATAAGGATTTGCTTGAATAATTTTTCCAAGTTCTTCCCTATACCAAAAAATTAATTGATCATCAAATTTAACCATTGCATCATCAATTATTATTACAATATCAATATCAGAACCAACTATATTTTTATCTTTAGCTGTTGAACCGAATAACACAACTGCTTTTATTAGTTTGTCAAATCTTTGATAAAGCTTTTCAGCAAAATCCATTGCAATTTCTCTTTCTGTTTTAAATTGCAAACTAGGAAAGTTTTTTACTGATGTTTTTTCTTTTTTAGAATCTTTTAAATCCATTTTTCACACTCTTTATTAATGGGTTTATTAACTTTGTTAATAATTCCATATTTGCTTTAATCAGAGATTAAAGATATATAGATTATAAAAGATATGTTTGTTTTTAAATGTTTTTAGGGTTAAGATTTTCTTTTTTTTAAGTATTAGGAGTTCCAGAGAATCTTCCTCTTTCACCTGGAATTTCTCCACCTAATTCTGTTGGAAGATTTTCAAAGCCAGAACCATATAATTTATGGTGTACTGGTGGATTTATTGGACCATGACCCATGTAATAGGCTCCAAATGTAGGTGGTGTTGACCAGTAGGCAGATTCTTTCATTGCATAGATTGGAGAATTAAATGCTTCTATGGATGGTTTAAATGGATTTCCTCCACCTTTTTCTGCAAAGTGTTGCCACCAATTTCCAGCTTCAATAATTTTCTTTCCTTCAAATCCTTTGTCACCTAATTTTTTCATAATTTCTTTTAGAGGAACATTTCCCATTCCCATTGGAAGTTCTGTATGATCTAATCCAAAATTATCAGAAAGATGAACATGTTTTACAAAAGGCGCTATTATTTTAGATTCTGCTATAACATCTTCTTCTGAATAACCTTTTTTTCTAATCATATTTATATGGCCAACATCCCAGGTTGCCCCTATTAATTTTTCAGCTGCTTGTTTTGCTTCTGAACCAGAAATTCCGTCTTTTTTTAAATTTTCAACAATAACTTTTCTTGATGCTTCAATTAAATTTTTTAAATCTTCTGCTCTGCTGAGTCCTGAGCCTGCTGGTGGGTTTTCAATATTTAGGACAGGAGCATTACTTCCAAATTCTTTAAATGCTTTTGTTGCTATATTACCATAGGTTTTTGCAGATTGTTCTATTACAAATTCGTTTAGAGGTTTCCAGAGTGAAGGAGTTTTTATTTCATTTAATACTTTAACTCCTTTTTCAACAACATCTCCTAATATTCTTGGATCGTCTTCAATATCTTTTGTTATTAAAGGAGTTATTTCTTGTGCATAGGCTTTTAGTTTTTGCCTATCTTCATCTGAAGAATTTAAATAAGCTCTATCAAAAACATTTTTTAAATTTCTATAGGCATCTTTTAAATAAATTTGACCGTGAATTGCTTCTTTTTGCGCATTTTTGAATATTTGCCTGTCTTCAGAATCTGGAATAGAATCAGGATTAAAGTTTTTTTTAGATATGTTAGCTAGTAATTTATTTATTTCTTCTGGAGAACTTTTTTCTGATATTCCTAGGTGTTGTTTAGCTCTATCTAAGATTTCTTCTCCATAGGTTGCATGTCTATTTATATCTGAGATTTGTTGTGTCCATTGGTCTTTATTTATTTTTTCTAATTCTTCAGTTTCATTAAATATTCTTGTTTCTTCTGGTTCAAATTTTCCGTCTTTTGGAAAAAATCTTTTTTCATATTCGATTGGAGCTATTTTTCCAACTTCTGGATTTATTATTAACATTCCTGTTGTTTTTTCCTCCATTTGACCAGTTTTCTCATTTTTTTCTTTTATTTTTGTTATCATTTCAGGAAGTTGAGCTGTTGAGTGAACAGTTACAGAAACATTTCCTTTTGGATCTAGTTTGTGTGCTCTTAGTAGTGCAGATTCTAATTGTTTTTCAGCTCCTAGTCTATTTCCTTCTTCCCATCCACCTTTTTCCCCTATTCCTGACGCTTCAACAAGAGGTCCGTGTAAAGAAGTTGTGACTCCTGTTAATTTAGATAATCTATTAATTTCTTCCAGATGCTGGTCTGGAATAGAATCCATTATTTGTGTATTTAATCCTAATAGTTCAACATGTCTTAATCCTGGATTAATTTTTGTGTTAACTTCTCCTAACTGATTTGCTGTTCTTGGATCCATTGACATTCCAAGAGAACCTACGTTTGATTGGTATTTTGCAGTGGGATAATATTTAGGCATTAAAATATTATCTCCTCCTTGATAAATAGATTCATAACTTGACATTTTTATATTATAAATTAACAGTTACCTCTCTTTGTTATATTAGTTAAAATTTATTTATATATCTTTGGTTGAGATGGGAATATTAGTAATCTTAA
>JAGVIM010000039.1 GCA_020056045.1 Nanobdellota archaeon
CCACTATGAACATAAAAAATAAAAAGACTAGAACTTGCTAAAACAAGAGTCATTAAAACTAAAAGAACTATGGGAATTGAATGATCTGCTTTTTTACCTAAGGTTTTCATTTTACAAACACTCCCCTGCATAAAATTTAATAGTAATTATCTGATTCTGTTTTTCATCAACGCCAAATACATTTGTAGTAGTATCTCTTAAAAGAACAAGATCTGAAGATTTAGATAACAATCGAGATTTTAGATTTCCAGTAGCTCTCAAAGAAATAGAATCATCTGAAAAGCTACTAATTTCTAAAGTGCTCCTGTCAATAAAATCTGAAAGTCCTTGCCCATAAGAATTTGATAATATTTTATCTTCATCTATCCCATAAAGAGCCTTAAAAACATAACATTTTCCAGAACCAGTATACAATTTTAAAAGATTATCAATAATATCTTTAAGGGTTAATTTCAGTTCACTTTTTTTTCCACTATCTAGGTTGTAAAAATCAGTTTTAGCTAAAATATCTTTAAGTCTAACAGAATTTCCTTCATAAATTACTTTGCTATTAAGAGTTTGAAAAAGAATTCTTTGGCTACTTAAATCACCCTCATAATCCTTAAACTTTATGTCATCCCAACCAGTAGTTACCTTTTTTCTTCCAGAACTTATAATACTTGCAGAAAGAAACAAAATGATTATAAAAAATATAATCAAAAATGCAACAAACCAAGTAAGTGTGCTTCCTATTTGTGCTTTTTTAAATCCCTTAAAAAAATTATTAAGCTTTTTCATTTTATTGGAACTTTCCCTCCTATTTGATTTGAACCTGCCAATACAACCAATCTTAATGTTTTATTACCATAACTTAAAGGATAACTAATCTCAGAACATCCAGGATACTTATCTGCATTTTTTATTTTCATTGCAACCCGACAATCAGCTTCAAGAGAATAATCTCCTCCTGTTTTATTATAAACAAGATAATCTTTATCATAAATAGAAACATTAAAATAATAAAAACTCCCAATACTAAACATTCTTTTATTTAAATTACATTCATTAAAAAAATTAAAAGTTTCATTTAAAACATTATCATTAAAATAACCTTCATGAGAAACACAATTAATAAGATTATTTATTAAAATATCTGCCTCAACTGATTTTACAGCAGTATCTGCAGAATAATAAATAAAAACTCCTAAAACAATTCCACCTCCAATTACTCCAAGTACAAAAAACCACCATATAGACAATAATTTTTCACTTGCCTTTTTATTATTAAACAACATTTTAATTAACCCTGGTTATAATTATTGAAAGCCAATCTCCATTTAATTTAAGATCAACATTATAATCTGAAAAATAAGAATAAGAATATCCCCCACTAGGATTAAGACTAACACTCACCTTATTATTTCCCTTATCTAAATAAAATATTTTATCTAAAGGTTTATTTTTTTCCAAAGCAATTTTATTTATTTCAACAACATTAACCATAATAATCATATCAGTCTTTGCATTATCAATTAGCAAAGCAAT
This sequence comes from Nanobdellota archaeon, assembly GCA_020056045.1. Classification (GTDB taxonomy): domain Archaea; phylum Nanobdellota; class Nanobdellia; order Pacearchaeales; family GW2011-AR1; genus ARS1285. The sequence continues at coordinate 1,525 of JAGVIM010000039.1, forward strand.
TTGTTTTGCATAGGATTGTTCATAAACAAATGTCTGGCTTCCAGAATTATAAACAAAAATAAGAAGTATAAAAAAGAAAGCTAAATTAAATATTACAAAAGCAATAGTTTCTAATAAAATTGTATTTGTAGACCCCTTATTTTTCATAGTAAAAGCAATTAAAATAAGATTATAAATTTATCTTAAGGAATACTCTCTATCTTAGAACAATATTTAGAAAGATCTTCAGCACCATAATTAACAGTTCTTACAACACTGCACCCTGTTGTTGAAGTATCTCCAACACTAATATCTCCGCAATAACCAGCAGTAACAGCCTGATTCTCTCTTACAGAATTATATTGATAAATGCCAACAACAGCAAGTACTGCCCAAAACCAAGGACTCTTAGCAACAGCAGCAACACCTTTGCCAGCATATTTAGGTGAAATAAGGAATCCGCCAGCAGTTCCTCCAAGTAAAGTTCCAACAGAATTTGTAAAAACATCACTATATTTTGGAGCAGCAACCTGCATAAACATTACAGAAAGCTCATTTGAACTATCTAAATTTCCAACATTATAATCCTGAAGACTAAGATCCTGTTTTTCAAACTTATAATCATTACCATTTTGAATAATATCATCAATTTTAACATCACCTTGTCTTTTATCTGAAATAGACATTTTTCCACCTTGCCCAGTCATATAAACATAATAAGAAATTTCTTTATTTGGAACTTTATGAGTCATCATATAATTTAAAACATTCATTTTATCTAAATCAATACCTGCTTTTGAAAGACTAACATTATCAAATGCAATTCTAGAACATATAACACAAGAAGATGCAATTCCTCCAAAACCATATGTCTGAACAAACCAGTCATTAAACAAGCTTACTTTTCCCTCACCCATTATTTCCCAACATCCTAAAATCTCTTTTGCAACAGTTTGTTCAACATCTTCAATATCCTTAACATTTACTTTAGTAACTCCTTTTGTATTTTGAAACTCTTTACACTTTCCACCAATAAGACCTGTAGTAATACAAATTTTATCTGTCTTACATTTTAAAGGAACATATTCTTTTGCATTTGCAAAAGAAGGAAGAGTTGCCCTATAAACAACAGACTGATGACAAACTTCCCTATCAACATTACCTGTCCAACTTAACTGAGAATAAGCAAAAAGTAAAATCAAAAAACCAAAAATAAGTATAACTAATCCAACAATCGTACTTAAAGTAAGTGCTTTTTTATTGCTCCAATCTAATTTTAAATATTTATTGCTGGCTCTTTTTTTATTTTCCATATTTATTACATGAATCCCGACTTTTTATGTTTAATTATTTAATATGAAGTTAACCACTTCATAAAAAGATAAAATCCAACCCCTATAATTAAAAAAAATAATATAAATAAAAGAATATTCTGAATAAACCATTCCATTGTCCAATGTGCACTTAATTCCTGCGCTTTGATATTCATTTTTTTTACTTTCATTTTATTATTAAAGTTTTTCTAATTAACACAATCTAAATCTAACATAAGCCTATATCCATTAATATCAATCTGATTTTTTGAAATAGATGTTGGTATAGAAGAATAAGAAACAGATTTCTCACCAACAGGCATCCATTTTCCTTCAGTTTCTCCTTTATCATTTAATTTATACATTATCATTTTCCATGCCAGCTTATCTCTGTTACAATTAAATTGTTGATTTGTATCTATTTTATCAAGATAGCTTTCAAAACTACTTGATACTTCTGCTTGTTTTGCAATACTATCTTGAACAGGTCCAGAACCAAGCATAGTCTCTACAAAACCAGCACTTTCAATAGTTTTTTGTATTTCAATTTGATCAATTATAAGTTCTTTTATAGATTTTGAACTTTCATCTTTTTTATAACTTAAAATACTTTCAAAAATTTTATCTATTTTTGCTTCTCCAACACCCATAATATAAATTATACCGCCCCTATTTTCAAGAAGCAATGTCAAGGGAAGTTTATTAAAATCAAAACAATTTATAAAAGAATTCCAAGAACAAATATTAACCTGGCTTATTTTATTTTTAATAGCTGCACAAAAACCTTTCTGAAAACAATAATTCCAAGCACCCTCCCTATTTTCATATCTAAAAAAATCAGCACTCTGCCCTTTAAAACTACAAATACATAATTGATCCCCACTACTCATTAAAACCCAGTCTTTGGGAGCAGTTACTAAAAAATTATCCTTTCCTCCTTCCTGCAAATTACTCATTTTAATTCTAAGTTGTTCAAAAGTTTCCTTTGCCTGCTCAGAAGCACTTTGTTTAATAAAAAGACCATATAATTTAACAGCTAAAATAATTAAAAGTGCAATACATGCAATTGCTAAAATCATTTTAAATAATTCTGTCTCAAGTAATGTTGCTTTCTGATTTATTTTTCTAATTTCCATATTATTATCACCACTTACAATTTTCATCAATAGTTTCAATCATTGATTTTTTAAACATATCTAAAACAATTGTTTTCCCAACCCACCCTTTTTTATTACAATCCAATTGATGCCAAATCTGCTTACCCTCTGAATCTAAATAACCAGCTTCAGCTTTAAACTCATTATCATTTATTTTTTCAAATCTAATAATACAATCAAAAGTTTCTTGAGAAAACATATGGGAAACTTGAAATTGATATTGTCCATCTGCTACAAAAACTTCTCCAACTTTTAAACTATTAATTTTTTCATAAAATGAAACACCCCTATCAGCAGGAGCAACAATTGTAGTTTTTCCAAAAACCTTTTCTCCAGAAGTAACCACCATCCTTTTTTCCCTATAAAGTATTCCAGAAATATAAATAGAATTATCTAAATTTATCATATCTTCATAAGGAGGAAGTTTATCTTTAACTTTCTCATAAACTCCCTGACCATTTAAAACTTCAGAATTAATCTTTACCTTATTATTTGCAATATCTGCAATTTTTTTATCAAATGCCCAATTAACATCAACATAGATTCCCCCTGAATTTTCATCACCATACCAATAAAGACTAGAGCTTCGAAGATTATTACAATCCCCAATAGTGCAGAATTTTACATACTTTCCATCTTGAATAACTGCAACCTTATAATAATTAACTAAAACTTGATCATCTTTAGAAATATTATCTATAACTTTATCGCTATTATCATACTTATAATTTCCAGGAAGATTATTAAAAAAATCATTTATCTGATTAAAAAAAAGAAAATAAAAAATTGCAAATAAAACAAAAATTCCTAGGATAATCTTAACAATTAAACTAAATGTCATCTCAAATGCTTTTCTATTCATCTTAACCACCAAACCTAATAAGATTTTTCATCTGATCTAATAAATTAGGAATAAGATTTCTACCTATACTGCTATATCTTAAAAATACAAAAATCAAAAGTGCAAGAAGAAGAACAATAATTATAATTAATTCAATCATCATTGCTTTTTTATTAATCATATTAACAACTAACTCCTGAACAATCTATTGTTCCTAATTCCCCACTAACAAAACTTCTATTTATCAACTGATTACAAGTAAATTCACCTTCAGCTTTCTTTTCATTATCATAATATTTTACTTTTTGTTTTTCACAACAAAATTTATATTGAAAATTAGAACTAGCAAAAATATTACAAGAATTAACAACAGAATCTACATTTGAATGTGAGAAAAATCCTTTTACAGTATCAAGAAAATTTTGAGAGCCCATTGTAAAAAATACAACTAAGAATGCTAACAAAACAATTGCTAAAATCATTGCAATAACTGTGTTTATTGCAAGTTCAAACCCTTTTTTATCCATACCCCTCTTTATCATATTAATAATTAGAAATCTCTATTAATAAATATTCTTATTTTATGTACTAACTTAGCTTTCTGCAAATCAAAAAAACAATGTGCCACCCTGCTCTATTATTTTTATATACGATAACTATAAACTTTAGAGATTTTGCCTTGGACCATGGACAGGCAAAATTTTAAGATTTCACTTCAGAAATCTAAGTAATAACTATTTTATCCTCCAAGTCCCCCAAGGGCAACCCCTGCTAAGATTGAAAGTGCAATTATAGAACCAAGTGCAGTTAAAATATACAAGATTCCGCCCCTTATTAAATTTGTAGAAATTTGATTTGTCTGACTTAATTTATCTTCTCCAGAATCAATAGTAACCAAAGTACCTGTTAAAATAAAAATAATTTCAACAAGATAAACTCCAATTGCAACCTGCATAAAATAAGGTGGAATCATAGTATTTCTATCAAATAAAGCTACAATATTCTGAATATTTCCAAGTCCAATGCCGCCTTCACTTCCTAAGTTAATTATATCCTTTAATTGCCCAAGAATACTTGTTATCATTGAAGCAAGTCCAACAACAATCCCTGCTAGTAAAGGGGCTAAAAAAGTCATATTACTTTTCATATCACTAACAACCTCAGCAAGCAAGTCTCTTAATCTTTCATTAATTTTCTGAATATTTCTAACATATTCTGAAATACTCATTAAACTTTCAGCAGCAACATTTAATCCCTTTTTTACACTCTCAATTAAAATTCTCATACTAGTTGCAATTAATGAAGAAGGGTAATAAACCAAAGCTCCCCTCCTAGGATTAAAAATAGCTTCTTCAAGACTCATTCCCATTGACTGTATATTTGTACTAACTACTTTAAAAAAATCTTCAGTAATCTGGCCTTTAGAAGAAGAGGCAACTCTTGCAAAAGCAATTTCAGCAGGTATTCCATCCCCAAGCCTATTTCCTAAAGTAAATAAAGAAGAATTAAATTCCCCTTCAAGATTTTTAGTTGCATTTCTTCCTTTAATTAATTCCTTGGTTCTTAAAGAATAGGATAATGAAAAAAATAAAATAAGTGAAAATGGTATAAATAAACTTAAAATTAAAGCACCAACTCCAAAAGGCCCTCCTGTAATCTCCTTACCAACATATAAAAATTCAAATAAGCTTCCCCTTCCAAATACAGTAAGGCCTAGTTCATCAAAAGTATAATCACTTTTTAAATTAAAAAGTGCCTGAGTATCTGCTGGATCATTAATATTATATGTAAGATAATTTATTTGAAAAATAAATGGAAGAAATCCAATTATTAAAAAAGGTAATACAACAAAAAAAGCAATGTAATAAGGTTTTTTTGAAACATATTGATAATAAAGAGGATTTTTTTCAAGAAGAGCTGACTCTCCATAACCTCCAGGCCTATTTAACATTATTTGTAAAGTTAAATAAAATACAAAAAAAGGAACAATAAGATTAAATAAAACAAAAACATGAGTTGATTGAATCATTCCGCTAAGAAGAGTAGATGCAAGAGGAAGTAATGCCAAAGCAAGTGTTGGCAATACAATACCCAACATATAAACATTTGTTAAAGGAGACCTAATATTATGAGTATATTTTAACATCTTTTCATAAACCTCATCTAAAATAACTCTTAAAGCTCTTTCAAGAATCATAATCCTTCTTGCCTCATTTGGTTCATATAAACTACTTTCTATTAAATGAAAGCTTTCTACAAATTCCATATTTGTATCTTTCCAAAATTCAAGGTAAGCATCAAGGCTTTGTTTTATAGAAGAATACTTTCCAGTTTCAACATCCCAAAGAATTTTTTTAAAATCTAATGAAAGTGGAGCTTCAACATGCATACTAATGAAATTAATAGCCCTTTCAAGATTGCTTGTATGTTTCATATAAATAACAGCATACAAAATAGCAGGAACCATCTGACTACTTGCCTTTAATCTCCATTTAACAGCGAGTCTCTGGGGCATTGAATAAAAATAATATCCCATAAAAAATGAACTAATTACAATTAATACAAAAAGTAAAAAAGGAAAACTCCCAGATCCTAAAAACCAAATAGCAAGACATATAAAAATACCAAAAATAAGCAAAAGTGAAGAAGTTGCCAAAGCTAAACCAACAACTTCAGAAGGAGTTACACTTAAATGAGCCCGATCTAATTCCTTTTGTATGATAAGCTCATCTTTTTTTGCTGCTTTTATCCTAATAAAACTTCCAAGGCTACCTGCCCATTTTTCATATCTTGAAAGCTCAGGCATTAAATCTTTTTTAAAATCTAAATAATCTCTTGAAATAGTTTCATCATTCAAATTATCAAAATCAGCATTATTCATCTCTTTTTTTATTCTTCCAGAGTATTTTTTTAGAATATCATCTACATTCATGTTATCACCTTTTTCTCCATTAAATAATAGAAAACTTAATTAATAAATATTCTTATTAATGAATCGTTTTAAAAATGTCAAGAACCCTAGGTTAAAACCCAGAGCGTGTTTTAGTTCTCTCAGACAGAAAATTATCATTGTGTATCTCTAAATTAAAATAACAGAGGGTTACAATGAGAATTTTCTGGATCTAAAACCATAGTGGGTTTTTATTATTCTTTTTTTATTTAATCAAATCTTTTTTAATTTATCCAAATCATTAAAAGTAAAATGCAAACTATATCCAACTACAATAAAAATAATTGCAACAAAAAGAAGTAAATTAGAACAATTAGAAATTTGAGGATCAAAACAAGTTTGACAAAATCCCCTGCAAAAAGCCCTATTTAAAAAGCTAAATCCCAAACCATACAAAATTAAAAAAATACTTAATATTTCAATAATAATTTTCAACCTTTTCATAAATAAAATAGAAAATAAAACTATATAAAATTATCTAAACCAGCTTATTTTTTTTAATATATTGATTTAACCACTCCTGCCATAAAGGGAAAACCTTATTACCTATAGGTAATCCGACCTCTTCCCGAACTTCTTTTGAAAACTGGTGAAACATATTATTGCTTAAAGAATTAAACTTTGCTTCTAAAAGATCAGGAAGATTTAATTTAGCACTTATATCAACAACCTCTTGTTTTATTTTTCCCCTTAACAAAATGTTATCATAAACAGCATCCCAGTCCCCTGCCCAACCCTTAACACCTGCGGCAATATCTTTAATTATTTCTGAATCTCCATTAATTAATTCCTCTGTAGGTTCTAATTGATCTGTCTGAATATTATATTTTATTAAATTCACAAATCCCCCTTCTTCTTCAGGGTCTTTCATCCAATGTTTTCTAACCTCTGTTAATTGTAAAACTCTTTTTACAGATTTTAAACCATCAGGAGTTTTAATTGGATTTGCAATAATTAGACAATCAGTTGCTTTAAAACTTGTAACAGGGACCTCTAAATCGTTTACAACCCTATCAAATACTCCATAAGGAGAAGCACCGTGAATAGTACCCGCAACAACATTTGCCAAAGCACCAATTCTCATTGCTTCATACAATGCTTTTGCTTCTAAACTCCTAACCTCACCAACAATCAAACTAGAATCCCCTAAACGAAGACTGGTTCTTATTCCCTCGTCAGCCCCTATTTCAGTACTGGTTTTTAATAAACTACTTCTTACTTTCATTCTTTGAATATCATATTTTAATTTTCTTATTGCTTCAACAGGCAACTCCAAGGTATCCTCTATAACAATAATTCTATACTTGGGCATTATTTCTAACATTAAACTTCCTAAAAGAGAAGTTTTTCCACTAGATCTTGTTCCTGCAATCAATAAGGTTCTACTTCCATCAATCATAAAACTAAAAAGTCCTGCTGCAAAACTATTCAACATTTTATTTTTGATAAATAAAGGTAAAGTCCAAGGATCTTCCCTATGTCTTCTTATTGCATAAGCTAAACCATTAGGAGACAATGGTTGCTGAATTACAGCAATTCTCGCACTTATATTACCTAAAGATAAATCAGTATCTAAAATTGGATTTGCCTCATCCAAGGGTCTTCCAGAAATCATTCTAAATTTAGCAGCCCAAGAGTCTGCATCATCTCTGCTGGGGATTATATTTGTCATGCACTCATCAAATTCCTGATGTCTTAAAAAAACAGGATTAACAGAAATAGGGGAATTTAAAACAATATCCTGAATATTTTTATCCTGCAATAAAACTTCAATTAATCCAAATCCAATAGTTACCCTAACAAGTATGGAAGCTAATCGATTTATTCCCTCATAAGTAAGATTAATTTTTTTCTTTTCATTATCTTCTATGGTCTTTATTAAATCCGAAATCATATCTTTTGCAACATTAAAAAAAGCCTGTCTTGCTCTCTCTGGATCTGTAAACTGCTCAGCAGTAGGCTTATTAGCTGCTAGGCTATCTTTACTTAAATTTAACAATCTTTGTTCATCATCGTTAAGAGAATATTCAGGAGGCATTAAATGATAAATAAATTTAGCATCCTCTTTTCTTTTTAATATGGTAACTGTAGATTTATCATAACCTTCCCCAATATCATATTGTTTAATAATTTCAGCATCAAGAGGCAATGTAGCAACCAATCGAGTAAATGCAAAATTAGGAATAATATCTGGTCTAAATATTTTGTAATAAATTTCTCTTTTTCCAAAAGAATAATCAGAAAGATAATTATCCAACTCTATTAAAATTCTAGTATTTTTTAATAAAGACATAAATTTTTCTAAAAGTCTTACATAGCTTAACTGATCTAATTTCAAATTTTCAGGAGTATTTGTTAAATTAATTTTCTCGTCTTTTAAAAATCTCTCTAGTTCAAAAAAACTAGCAACAGGATCTCTTTTTAAAAGAGTTAAAAGATAATTAACATCACTAAATCTCTGACTTTGATAGGAAGTGTTCATGATAGATAATTTAGAAGGTAAAAGAATTTTTTCCTGTTTTGTCAGAAAAATATAAAGGTTAGAAATTTCTTTTAACATAAAAGTCTCTGCAGAACCATAACTATAGTTTCTCTGTTGAACAAAAACAACCCTGGAAATATTTGGGAGTTCCATCAAAATTTCAACAGTTCTAGACATAATATCAGGATTATCTGCTAAGTTTGGAACAGAAGAAGATCCCAAATAATTAATATATAAAACTTCGTGTCCCTCTTCCCTGAGTACTTCATAATAATATAAGGGAGTATTTTGTTTAAACAGCATCTTTCCTCTTTTAGCATAATATATCTTTTTTAAAGAAAGAAGTTAATACTATTAAAATTTATGCATACTACTGTAAACAATAACAATTTTAAACCCTCTAACCTTTAAATTATCATAAAAAAGATGGATGACCAACAATTATCAGTAAGTTCTCTTTTATCTGAATTTAGTACAAGATTAAATGAGATAGAAGAAAAACAAAGACTAATAAAAGACAGACTTTTATTAGTTGGAGAAAACCTAGTTTCAACAAAAGAAGATTATGAAAAAAAGGATTTTGAATTTAGGAAAAAAATTAGTGAAATTGATTCAGAAGTAAAATATATTAAACAGCTAAGTAAAAGAATAGTTAATGAATTAGAAAATTTTGCTAGAAAAGAGGAATTAATGATAATAGAAAGACAAATTAAAATGTTTCAACCAATAGAATTTGCGAGGATGAAAGATATAAACCGAATAGTAAAAAAAGAAATGCAAGACATAATTAATTCAAAAAATGAAGAAAATCTAAAAGACAAAAGTATAAAAAATAAAAAAGACTCATTATAATATGTCAACATTAGAAAGGGTGACTCAATTGAAAGAACAGGGGATATCTGAACCTCAAATAATTCAAGCCTTAAGACAAGAAGGATTAACACCAAAAGAAATAAGTGAGGCTTTATCACAATCAAAAATTAAATCTGTTGTAGATGGGGGAAACTCTTATCAACCTCAACAGGCCACATACGCTCAAGGAGATGAAACCATGGAAAAAAGTATAATGTCTGAAGAAAGCCCAAAAGGATATAATACAAACAATTCAGAACAAACATATGTAGACTATCCACCACAAGATCAAGATCAAGACTCTGAACAACAAACCAATTCAGCCCCAATGCCAACACAAGATTACACCCCCCAATATGAAGAGAATCAATATCCAGAATATCAACCTCAACAGCCAATAGACATAGAAACAATAAGCGAAGTAATTGAACAATCAATAGAAGAAAAGAATGAACCTCTAAAAAAACAAATTTCCACTTTTATTAGATTTAAAGAAGATATTTCGTTAGAAATGGAAAAAATAAATTTAAGATTAACAAAAATAGAAAATGTATTCAGTGATCTACAAACTGCAATTTTAAGAAAAATAGGAAATTATGGAGAAGATATTCACACTATTGCAAAAGAAATGAGAACAACGCAAGATACTTTTTCAAAAATAATTGATCCATTAACAGATAACATCAGAGAATTAAAAGAAATAACAGAATCAATGAAACCAGAACAAAACATAGGACAAGAACAAAATACAGGACAAGAAGAAGAACCTAGATTAAAAAAGACAAAATCAGATTTTGAAAGTTTTTTAAGATAAAATTCTATAATAAATTTTTAGTATGGACAATTAGGTTAATCAGATTACCTTGTTTTCGAATTGGATAGATAGAGAATTTGGGTTTAA
>JAGVIM010000186.1 GCA_020056045.1 Nanobdellota archaeon
AGGAGTTTGCTGTTCTAGAGGCTGTTCAATTGTTTCTTGCTCTTGAACATTACTTTGATTATTATTAGCAACTATTTCTTCACTTTGACTCTCATTAACAATATTTTCTTCTTCAGTATTATTAACAACTTCAACATCTTCAGTTTCATTAACTATTGTTTCATTGATTATCGTCTCATTAGAAATAGTTTCATTAATTATAATAGTAGTATTACGAATAATCTCAGTATCATTTGTAATATTTATGCTAACATTAACTTCAGTCTGATTTAATTCAACTGTAAAATTACTAACATTCATCTCTGTAACATTTTCAACTGTTATATTTAACTCTGTCTCATTAACTACAATTATAGTATTATTTATTCTCACAGGCTCATTTATATTCAAAATATAACCTTGCTTTGCAAGATCTGCAAAACTCAAATAAGCTTTTCCAATCCTAAGAGTTTGATTATCAATAACAGAAATAGTTTGATTTGTTCTTACATCAATTCTAGCCATGAAGTTCAAATCATTTAATTTAACATTATAACCCCACTTGTATCTTTCTTTTGATTCATTTACTGTTATATTAAAATCTTGAGCTTCAACTGAGCCAAATGTAGAATTCTCTACTTGCAAAGTAGAGCTTGCTTGCTCCCAAGAAGAATAATTCATCAAATCAAAATTTAATTCTATTTTTCCTTCACTAGTATTAAACTCAATTATCTTATTATTTTCTCTTGGAACTTCTTTAACAATAATATCAACAGCTTGCCTAACATCAACATTACTCTCAAGAGAATTATCTGCAATTTGTTCTGCTCTCAATACCTCTGTATCATTTAAACTTGCATCAATAACTCTCCCTGTTGTTTTTCCATTATAACCTAAATTACCAACAAAAAGAAGTAAGGTAACAAGCAGAACAACACCTAAAACAATTAACAATTTAGAACCCTTTATTCCATTTATTCTTGGTCTAAACCCCTTAATCAGATCAATCTTTTTAGGCCCTGAAATAAACCTTGTTTTTACATTTCCGCTATCATCTCTATAGCTTTCATAGTAGTAAGGTCCAAACACTTTTCCATCTCTTTTTATATACTTTTTATACACCATCTTTTTCGTAAGGTAACAAACCAAAATCTATAGAAATAAAACGAAAATTACCTTTATATAACTTATTGTAGCTTATTACAATGTAGAATAATTAAATAAATTAAAATATAATTAACCTACTTAAAAAACAATAAAAAAGAATATTACCTTACACAACATATTCATAAAAAATAACCAATTCACCCTTACTATCCCTCATAAAAAACCTATCCCCATTATCATTCCAAACTTCTTTTTTAAAGATTTCAATTGAAGAATATTGCCTGCTTTCAAATGAACCAATACTCTCAATCTTAAAAAAATGATTAGCATCATCTTTTACAAGCCAACCAGTTAAATTACAATTAAACTGACACTCATTTTTTATAATAAAAAAATCAATTTTAGGGTTTAATTCAATAAGTTTAATGCAATTAGCACACAAATCACTGCTTTTTTTCCAAAGTCCAATTCCATTATCTTTTGCAAACCCCTCTGCCCTAACAAACTTATCTTTATACTTTAAATCTTCTAGCATAAAACTAGTTCCTAAACCCTGTTCCAAAATTTCAAGATTAATTAACCTATTTTCATAAAAAACATATCTTAATTTCCTACCATACTGATCTTTATCAGTAATATCACCTAAAATCTCAACTTGCCTATTTCCAATTTCATTTATCAAAAAATTCTTAGCTTCTTCATAATATTCTTTACCTTTTTCAGGAGTATTTATTCCAAGAAATCTTATTATCTCATCTTTTCCATTAATATTGACATGAATTGTATCTCCATCAACTACTTTTGTAACAATACCTGATTCTCTTACAAATTTATTTGAATTTTGATTAGCTAATGAACTTGCATTTCCAGTAATATAGGGATAATAATATGCAATTAAAACTAAAATAATAACTATCAATAAAAATACACCCAACCTCTTTACAAAATTCATAATGAATATAATTTTTAATTATATTTAAATTACATCCCTACAATCTTTCTAGGATCTCCAAAAGGACTTGCTACAAATCCACCAGCATTTAAACCAGCACCAAAAGTTATTGGAACAACTGTTTGGTCAGCCCTAACAAGATTTTTTCTAAGAACATTATGAAATGCAACTAGCCATGAAGAAACAGTCAAATTTCCTATTTCTCCAAGATCTTCTGTATAAACTCTTGATTTATCCATATCCCAGGCCTGACTAATTAATTTAATTATTTTATCACTTGCCTGATGAGGAACAACATAAAAATCTTCTTTTACATTATCTAATCCAAGCCCTGATCTTATGATAGGAAGAGCTTTATATAAAACAAAATTAGTAACAGCATCTCCATCCATAGAATAAACTCTTTCTTGATTTGGAATATTCATAGATAATACTCCTAATTCATTTCCACTAATTAAAGACTCTAAAAATATTTTATCTATTGAATATCCATTTCTTACAACTCTATTTGTAAGTACAATTGCTCCTGCCCCTTCTCCAAATAAAAGAGAAGCTCTATCTTGAGCAAGAACATCTGTTGTTTTATCAGAAGATGCAATAACATAGACAGATTCTTTTCCTTCAAAACCATCAACTCTCAACTGATTATAGGCAGCTTTTAATGCCATTAATGCTCCTGTACAACCAGAACCAACAGGAACTGCAAACAAATTCTCAAGTCCAAGTTTATTTCCGATCACTACTTCCGGAGTAGGCATTGAATATTTAGCAGTTGAAGAAGCAGTTGCAAAATATAATCCATTAATATCTCCAAGACAATAGCCTGAATTTAAAATAGCTTTTTTTATTGCAATTGCAGAACATTCTTCTAAAGACTCATTAGCTGAAAATCTAGATAATCTATTGGTTCCAACCCTCCTTTTAACCCTTGCCATTTCTTTTTCATTAAGGACATGATCATCAGTTGGATGCCTAAGATTTAAATCCCTGATAAGATTATCTACCTCAACAACATCTGAACCTAAATAAGTTCCGATTCCTGCCAAATAAACTTGATTGTTTGAATTATTCATGTAGGAAAAAGACAAGAAAACCATTTAAAAAGATTGCTATCGCAAGGTTTTTAAACATACTTTCTGATAATAATTTAATAAACCTAAGGTAGATTAGGAAAGCAGAAAATCTGCATAAATCCACTAGTTTATCTTAAAAAATAATATTAAATAAGAAACATGGTATCAAAAGTAAGAATCAAATTGAAAAGCATGAAGATCGAAGAATTAAACAAAATCTGCGATCAAATAAAAGAAATTGCAAGCAAAGCAGGAGTTCCAATCTCAGGCCCAATACCATTACCAACTAAAAGATTAAAAATAACAACAAGAAAATCACCCTGCGGAAGTGGAACTGCTACATTTGATAATTTTGAAATGAGAATTCATTCAAGAGTTATCGACCTTCCTTCAGATGACAGAGTTCTTCATTCAATAATGAGATTATATATTCCAAGAGAAGTTACAATAAAAATAGAGATGAAAGAATAATTCTTTTCTAATAATATTTCTTTCTAATTAATTTATCAATATTATATATTCATATCAGTTATGACATCAATCATTAAGTTATGACTTCTGATTCCTAATCTCTTGCTTACCTCAAACATTTCTTAGTTCATTCTATTAATAAAATATCACAATAATTCTTAAAAACCATTAGCCTATCTCAATTAAGCAGATTTAATCATTTCTCAACTTCTTCACTTATTCCAAAAGGATTTCCTGTTTTTTCAAGATTTTTTAAAATATCTCTTGCCTCATGAGGTTCTCTCTTTTGTTTAACTAAAATCTCTCTTGCTTTAATAAAAGCATCACATAATTTTAAATTAGCAGGACAAGATTTTTCACAAGCCTTGCATAAAGTACAATCATAAACAATTTTTTCAATATAAAAATTATCAAGCATAACTGCCTTTCCCCTAGGAGAATATTGTTCTTCTTTTAATGTTCTTAAAACAGGACAAAGTTCTCTACATAAACCACATTTAATACAACCTTCAATAATTTCTTTTAATTCTCTTTTTATATTATCACTTTCAACTGTCATTTTTTCTCCTCCTTCTTATCCCTTAAAGAAAATCCGCG
>JAGVIM010000002.1 GCA_020056045.1 Nanobdellota archaeon
AGAGAGATATAAAAATAAAATAAAAAGTATATTTAAACCTGCCGATTAATAATTTTTAATAAAAATTGAAGAATGTTAAGTTTGACTCTGGACTTAACACTGTACAAAGTTTATTAAACTCAATTAAATAACCAAAAAAATGGAAAAACCAAAATTAGATGAAAGGCTTGAAGCAAAATTAAAATATTTAATAGAAAGAAGATTAGATCATTCAGATAATCCTAGTTTTAGAATTCCTGTAAAAATTGTTCCCCATAGAGAATATGAAGGAGAAAAATCAATTGAAGTTTCATTTGCTCCAAATCAACCAGTAAGAACAAGAGAAGAAAGAAATTTTGCTCCAGGATTTCAAGCAGTTATTAATAAATTAGAAAAACTAGGTAGAAAATATACTCCTTTTATACAAGATAAATATGTTATTACAAGTTTAAATGCAAGACAAATACAAAATCTTGCAGCAAAACCCTATATTGAAGAAATCCTAGATGATTCTCCTATTATATAAAATAATTACATAAAAGTTTATTATTTATAATATTCTATATCAAAAATCATTATTCAAATTAAGCAACTCTTAAACCCTCATCAAGTTCTTGTTGCAAAGAATAATCATCATGCGAATGTTCTTCCCTATCCCTTAAAGCATCTGCAACCTGAAATCTATCTATCCCAGGGTCACCAGTAAGTAAATTCAAATCAATATAAACTCTTTTTCTAGGGGGAATAGCTGTGAATAGATCTTCAGATAGAAGTGTAGAACCTAAAGAAAGTAATTTTAGTTGTCTTGGAGTGCATCTTGGAATATAATTAGGAAAATCTGTTACAAGTCCATTCTCAATCATTTCTAAACCTGAAATAAATTCACTAGGATTAGGATGATACTCTGAATTCTCTCCTTCACAACTAGGACAAGAAGGATTACATTGAGAACACTGATCTAAATTTAACAAAGGTAAAGTATCTTTTAAAAAATCATAAAAATCCGGATCACTCCTACAACGCTCTGCATACTCTTTTGCAACAGCATGGTGTAAACACTGACTTCTAACTAACATTAATAATAAAATAAAAAGGACTTTATAAATATTATTATGCAATTATAATTATATATTCTAATCTAAAATTATTACCCTATTCAGAATTATTATTTTAAACCAAAATATTGTTCATTTAAAGCCCTATCAACTGCAGCAATATCTGTTGGACTACAAGGACTTGCCCTTAGATCTTCTGAAACATATTGAAATCTAAATCCAAAAGTAACTCTAGTATCATCTTCTTCATCTAATTGATCTGCTAAATCATCTGCTTCTTCTTCACTTAAATGATCTTCCATTACCATCAAAAATCCACAAATTTATCATTTTTAAACATTTCGGTTTTGTTACTTAGGATAAGTAATAACAAGTACTATTAACAATCAGTATTTCAAAAATAAAAAAATTTAGCCCTAAATTGTTATATCCATAATAAAATCTTTATTTATTCTAACTGTTCTTGAGGCAACTTTTTTTAAATGATATGAAATAGATTTTTTATTTCCAATTGCTACATAAACAATTTCCTTATTAAATCGCTTTATTACAGAAGAAACTACCTCTGAAAAATCCCCATCATTTGATATAATAAATGCTTGATCATAAACATTATCAATAGAGTCAAAAATTAAATCTTGTGCTAGATTTATATCTGTTGCTTTCTCAATATAAAAAATCTTTCCATCTTTTTTATGTTTTTCCAACCTACCTAAAATAATATTAAATTTTTCTATTTTTCTTAATTTCTCAAAAAAACGCTGTTGTTCAGCATACATTTTAGGATTAGCCTCACCAACAGGAGAAGTATAATAATTCATTTTAATAAGATTATGACTTCCCGTAAGTTTTTTACAAAATTTTTCAATATCAATTTTAGAATTAAATGTCTTTTTTATAGAAAAATAAAAATTACTTCCATCTATATAAATAACTACTTTTCTCTTTTCAGAAATCATTTTAAAAAATCATGGGGTTAGTTTCCTATCCCCATGGTGTTAATTAATTAATATAATCATTTTAAGGTTATAAAGTTTTCTATCATCTCA
>JAGVIM010000133.1 GCA_020056045.1 Nanobdellota archaeon
AATATTTAAAGTTTTATGAAATGAAATAGACTAATCAAGAATGCAATTTGTAACTAATAAATTAAACCAAATGGCTTATAAAACCATATAAGTATAAAAAAATAAAATTAAACGATCATTCCTTCATAATAAACAGGTTGATTATAAACTAAATCCAAAGAATTTATTTCTCCCATTGTATTTAGGTTATTTGCTTTTATTCTTGAATTTGAAACAGTATAAAGTATATCATCCATGTATAAACTTCTTTGTATTTGCTTAGTATAATCTTGGTAATGATAATAATTTATTCCTCCTGGAAATTCATCAATATCATAATCTGTTCTTATACTACTATAGTGTACAGGACCTCTCCATTCTCCATAGTTAGTATTGCTAAACTTTGTCCAGATGTTTCCATTTGCATCTTTTCTTTCAGTTCCAATAGGTTCATCTTTTGCAGCATTATATTTTTGACCTGCATAAGGGTCATTATGAGTTATTCTTCCCCTTAAAGATATTCCATCTAAACTAACATTTAAAACATAAAGACCTTGCCAGGTTTGCTGACCATATGTTGTAGGCATCAAGCAATAATTATATGCATTTGGTGAATTTCTTTCTTCAGGAGTGCATTCTTTATATTTTGTCCTGTCAATTTCAACTAGATTAATAGGTAAAGCTAATATCCCTTTTTCTTTGTCAAATAAAAATGCTTTGTGATCACTTAATGCAGGACTGTCTGTTCCTCTATCTCCAATGACAAACTTTGCTTTTTCTTTTGGATGTTCTACATCAGTTATATCAAATAAAGCAATTTTAACACCTTGATACCAGGCAAAATCAAGATTTCTTCCTGTTACTTCTTCTGTTGAAGCATCTACAGCTTCTTTTCCAATTCCAATAACATGATTTTCATCATAAGGATGAAGATAATCAGAATAACCAGGTATTTTCAAATACCCTAAAACTTTTGGATTTTTAGGATTAGATACATCAATAACAAATAAAGGATCTACTTTCTTGAATGTCACAATATAAGCTCTATCTCCTATAAATCTTGCTGAATAAATTTTTTCTCCTTTTGCTAAATCTTCAACAGAACCAACTATTTCCAAATCACTATTTAAAATATATAAATGATTCAAACTTGTTCCACCCCATACTTCTCCAGTAGTTGTTGCAATCCTAAAATTATCCTTATATTCATCCATTGAAAATTGGTTTAATATATGTCCTGGAACATCTCCAGCACTTTTATATTTAATTTTATCTTTGTCTATGCTAATCTTGTGTATAGCTGTTTTTTCTGTTTTTTTCTTATAATCTATTTCATACTTATCAGATAATTCCTTAAATTTTTGATCAAAATTAGATTTTTCTTCACCTTTTAAATTCAATGAATAATCATAGATTGTCGTCCTTATTTTATTAGCAATATTATATGGATTATCTCCAGAATCCATAATTTTTTCTATGTTTTCTTTATAATTATCAGGTAACACTTTTATTGCAATTTCATCTGCATAACCCCTTACATAATCATGATAACTTTCTTGTTTAAGATAAGTAAGGAATATATTGTTTTCAGAAACATAAATAGTTCCTGTACCACCAACTAAATAAACTTGAGTGTTAACATTCATGCTATTTAAATTAATAGAAGATATTGAATCAAATACATAATTATTATCTTGATGATCAAAATAATAAACATCACTAATAGGAACAGATCTTTCCATCCCATTTATACTATAAACAGGCAAGTCATAATAATCTTGATAAATATATTTTGAACTTACTACATAGATATAATCTCCAATCATTCTCGAATCAAGATAATTTCCATCAAAACTATAGTTCTGTTCTAATTTAGGATTTTTTCTATCTTTTATATCATATACAAAAACATTTGTTAATTGTCTTGAATATCCTCCCCCACATCCTCTCCCATAACAATCAATTGAACCACTTGCCATTTTAGCATCTCCATAATTTTCATAAGAATAACTATTACTGAATACAATAAGCTTGTCTTTGTTAACATAAATATTACTAGCACTATTAACAATTATCTCGCTTTCTTTTTTCATTGTTTCAGCCGGATATGCATTTACAATTGAAATAGTATTACCTGATAAAGTGTAGATATATTTATCATCATTTTTTACAATATCTGCTTCATCAACTCCTTCAACTTGAACATTTGTTTGAGAGTAACTTCCTGCACCTCCTCTAGATGATTCAGCTACAGCACCTGGTGCAGCAATGTTGGTAGCTGATTTTGATATAGATCCTGTACGCATCATATCAAATCCATTAGATTCTTGCTCTTGTATTGTATTTTTATCTATGAAATCTTTTATTTCATTTATTGAATTAAATTGTTTTACTTTATCACTAGAACTAGTTACTGTTTTAGGAATATTAACTGGAATTGCATATTTAACTAAATTATTTCCATAGATTATTAATCCAATCATAGCTATTACAGCAACTGCAATAAATATTACAGGAAGGACAGCTCTTAATTTTACCATATCAACTCTTTTTGATTTAGGAGATATTATTATATGTTTTTTTGCTAATTTAAACATATCTATTTTTCTTCCTTTAACACTCCAGAAAAAATTTTTTGTTTTTTCAACCAAACCAGATTTTATTAATTTATTTAAATTATATTCTACTGTGTTTATAGGTATTGATAAAGCATCAGCAATATCTTTTTCACTTGCCTCTTTAATATCAGATAAATAATCAATTATTTTCTTACAAGTTTTATTTCCAAGTACATCTGCCAAATCTTTGCTTCTTTCATCATCAAACCCAAACATTATAAATTTATCGTCGGACATTTTTTTCTCCTCTCGTAAAAATGTACGAGACTAAAAATCTTTGATTTTTTTGATCTGTCATATTTTTATTAAATTAAGTATATATTTAAACCCCTCGAAGACTTCAATATTGTTTGAACCTATAATCTTATTTTAAAT
>JAGVIM010000088.1 GCA_020056045.1 Nanobdellota archaeon
AAGAAAAACCTCCAGATGTTGGCTAAAAAAGCCAACTGTCAAAAGTGTTTGAGTGATGAAATTAGCGAGAGCTAGAAGAAAGTGGCGAAGTCAAGTTACTAATAAAATTAGAAATTTCACTTCTACTGAACAGTGAATGAAATTTCATTATTGAGGTAGAAAATTTATTTTACAAATGCTTATTAACCAGCAACTCTTTTAACAAGTTCTGCTCTTCTCTTTAACAAAGCCTGAACTTGTTTTTTTCTATAGCTTTCAGGAATACCTGATCTTGGATGTTCAAACTTTGCAAGTTCTTCATCAATATCTGCAATTGCTCCAGAAATCCAAGCCTTTTCACCTTCATTCCATTTTTGTTTTTCTAAATATCTATGTATTGTTCCATCCAATAAAAAGAATAATAATGAAACAATCATTGTCCAAAAATAAATTCCTGCAAAACTTTCTTCCTGAGCAGTGCTCCATAGCCCATAATAGACAACAATAAAAAATATCCACCCAATCTTTCTTGCAATAGGATATTCAGCAAGAGCAGTATGTAAGAAAAATAAATAAACAATAAATGGAAGTATTCCTGCTAATGCAATCCCTAAAAGCTTGTATTGCATAAATATTGTATTTAACCACATAAAATCTAAAAATCTTACTGCAAGTAAGGGAATTATTAAAGAAATTGTCCATATAACCCACTTTTGATCCTTAAAAGCAGGAATTTTTCTTACAGAAGTATAAATAACAGCCAGTAAAAGTAAAAACAATAAAAATCTTTCAAATAACAAATAACCAGTATAATCCGAACCTCCAAATAATCCTTGTAAAAATGGCTCTGACCAATCAACAATAAAATTAATAAGATCTTGACTTCCTTGCCTTATATCAAATCCTCCCCCAAATCCTCCAGAACTACTACTAGAACTACTCCTATAAATACCAGTATATGCAGAAACAAGTGAAATTAAAATAATTAAACTAATCACAAACAAACCTAAAACTAGTTTACCTGTAAATATTGAATTTTCTTTTTTATCAAAAAAAGAACTTACTGTCCACACCTTTTTTCTAATCATAACAAATCAAAACAAAACTAGTTTATAAATATTTCTCGAATTAACTATAAGAATAATAACATAATTAAATAAACAATATAAAATTAAGGAAGTGGTTTAATTCCAGCTAAACAATAATCAGGTTCATGTAACCATAAACTAGGATCAAAAGCAGATTTTTCTTTTAAACTTCCAATATAAACAGGTCTTACAAATACACTATTTTTTCCAATTTGTTCAAGATCAATTGTTAATCCTTTAATCCCATTAATATCTAAAAATTGACCATAACTTTGAGCAAAACCACCTAATAAATAATCAAAAAAAGCATGTCCTTGTAAAGCATCTGTCCTAGCATTAATAACACCATCGATAGGTATAGCATTACTAAGAACATTAGCAAGTATTGCGGCATCTAATCCATATTCACTTCCACTTTTACTTTTTCTAGCAGCAATTTTTGCATTTGCTAAATTAGTAAGCATTGGAGAATTTCTTGCAACATAAAATCCTTGTCTAGGAACATGAACAAAACACTCCCTAACACATACCCCTCTTTCACAAACTTCAGAATTTTTATCTAATTGAGTTCTAGCAAATAAAAAAGGTAGAGCAGGAGAAGGAGAATACCCTGTTCTGTTAAGTCTTTCAAAAGAACAATCTAAAGGACCTTCTGCTAAAACAATATCATATCTTCTTCCTGTAGGATCAGTAATAATTGTCATATAAAATAACAATTAGACTTATTTTTAAATCTTTCTATATTGTTGTTACTATAAAGTTTATACAATAATAAATAACCAATAAATAAAAATTATCAACAAAATTATATATTAAATTAAAATTATTTCTGAAGATTATTAATTCTTTTTCTTATATCATTAACTTGTGTCTGATATCTTGCATTAGTTATTACTCCTCTTCTATATCTTCTATTAATATCTAATAATTTTTCTTGAAGAATTTCAGCTTCTTCCATTTTTGAATTTCCTATCATTCTATCCATACTCATTCTATGAATAAATGATTGAAATGAACCATCCATAGTAGCAACTATAAAACATAAAAAAGCAGTAGCAGGATAAATATATCCAGCTTTTCCAAGTTCATCAGATCTTGATACCCATAATCCTATAAAAATAATTCCTAAAAATACCCATGCAACTTTTCTTATTGTTTTAAATCTAGGCCCTGATAAAATTATATTAATTAAAATAAAATATATTACAAAAGGTATTCCCGCAGCAATAGCAATTCCAATGGCACTATAGGGTAAAACAACAGTTCTAATCCATTCCTCATTTCCCATAAATCTAACTGCTAAAATTGCAACAGCAATAGAAACAACCCAAATAACCCAAATTTGATTATCCTTAAAAAAAGGTATTTGATATAATGCTAACCAAACCATTGATAAAATTATAATGAAAAATAAAACTTTCGCAAATAACCATTCACCACTAGGGGTATCTCCAAATATTTTTGCAGAAACAGGATTTAAAAATCCAACAGTTCCATCAACAAGATTATTTAATTCTTCTGTAATGCTTGCAGCAGAAACAATTTGTATTAAAAATACAACTGAAAATATTAATGCTATAAATAAATACTTCCTCTTTTCACTCATTTTCATATTCATTTTAATATATGATAGTTTATAAATATTTCTGAGATTTTTTAATTATTAAATAATAACAATCAAGTTTGACCTAATCTCTTTTTTATTAATCTTTGTTTTTGTTTTATAATTGCAGCTGCATCAGCAGAACTTATTGCACCTTTAGCTTCTAATTCATTAATTCTTTGAATATCTCTTTGTAAAATAGCAACTTTTTCTGTATTATATAAAGCAAGACCTTTTGAAGATTTAACATATCCAAAATACCTATGTATTTGAGAATCAAAAAGTATAGAAAATATAACAAAACCAAAACCAAAAAAATAAATCCAATTTGTACCAGCACTTAAAGTATATCTAGCAATCCAAAACCCAATAAAAACAAGTGCAAAAATAAACCAAGCAGCTCTTCTTGCAAAAGTTCCTTTAACAGAAGTATGAACAAAGAAAAACCAAATTAAAAATGGTAAAAAAATTCCAATACTTGCGCCAAGAGCTCCATAGGGAATTAAGATAGTATTAATAAGGCTATCAGATAAAAGTCTAATTCCAAGAATTGCAACAGCAGAAGAAACAAAAAATAATAAAAATGGACTATTTGAAAAAAGATCAATATTATTTAATACAGAATAAATAACTCCAAACACAACTAATAATATTAATACTCTTTCAAAAAAAACAACTGAATCCGAACTTCCCTCTCCAAGAATCTTTGAAAAAAACATTGTCAAAACATCTTTTGTACTATCAATAAAAGAACTCAAATCCTGAGTTACACTTGTTTCTGCACTTACAAATCCAATTAATGCTCCAATTAACAAAACTCCAAATATAATAAGCAATAGCTCTTTTTTAATCATAAAATAACTAACTATTGGTAGTTTAAAAACATTTCTGGCTTTTTGTAATATATTTTTTATCACCAAATCCTTCAAAGAGTTATATTCACACACAAATGTAAAAAGATATAGTGGATTTGGTGAGACTGAGTGAAAAAACAAATCAAAAATTTATCCACCACATAAATATAACAATTTATTTTTTTACTCTGTATCAAATTTTACAGAAATATTTATAAATAACAATAATCTAACTTAATTATGAAAAAAGAGATCAAGGTAAAACTATTATTATTTACATTAACCTTTTTATTAATGTTTTCTATTTTAAATTCAATTCTAGTTTTAGCCGCAGATTCAACTACAACTAGTTCAGATAGTATTGATGTAAATCAAATTCAACAAAATACAAAAGATGCAGGAAAAGTTCTGGCTGCATTATTTATAGGGCCATTCCAAGGAGCAATGGAAGTTATTTTTGGAGAGCAATTAGCAGTAGGAACAAGAGCTCTTTTCTTTGTCTTATTATTCTTAATAATCTGGACAGTAGTTCCCTATATGTTTCCAGCTAGCAGTAAATTAATGACAGGAACTATTAGTTTTATAGTAGCAATATTAGCTTCAATGGCAATTCCTCCTGCATTTTTAGATGTGATCTTAGTACAATATGGTGCAATGGGAGCAACAATGCTTACAGTACTTCCATTCCTCATAATAGCAACCTGGAGTATGATTACACCAACTGCATTAGGTGCAAGAGTTATCTGGATATTTTATGCATTTTATTATTTAGGAATGTATTTATATAAATTTATATTTTCAGTAAAAGGTACTAATGCAGATCCTACCACTGCATT
>JAGVIM010000230.1 GCA_020056045.1 Nanobdellota archaeon
AATTTCTGACATTAAAAAATATATTTATTAAATATAAGGGGGTATAAAATATGAATACAAAAATTATAAAAAATCAATATATTAATCATGGTTCTAATGGGGCTGTTTATGGCCTTGGTTTTATTGGTGCTGCAATTTACTATATTTCTACTGCCTCTACATTTTGGATTGGAGTTTTAGGAGTATTAAAGGCAATTGTCTGGCCTGCATTTTTAGTATATGAAATACTAAAATATTTAGGGATGTAGAAATATTTAAATTAAATCTAATAACTAGAGTTGCTGAAAATCCTTTTTAAATAGCAAGCCTTTAGCTTGATATTCAAGCTCATTTTAACTCACATGCTCCTTAAAATTCGCAGATAAATACAGTTAATAATTATATTTTATTAGCGAAATCTTTAAGCATGAGGAGAAGATTGAACATTATCTATTGAGTAAAATGATATTTTACAAACAATCTTAAAACAATGTATTTATAAGCAAAAGTCGGAAACTCAAGCTAATAAACATAGTTTTATAAACCTAAATTCAAGTAAATTATTATGGGAAACTTTAGATCAGATAGTGGAGGAGGATTCAGAGGCAGATCTGGCGGTAGGTCTGGAGGAAGAGATTTTGGTGGAAGATCTGGAGATAGAGATAGAGGATTTGGTGGAAGAGATTCTGGAAGATCTGAAAGAAGACCTGTTCAAATGCATGATGTTACTTGCGATAAATGTGGAAATGAATGTCAAGTTCCATTTAGACCAACAGGAGATAAACCTGTTCTTTGTAGTGATTGTTTTAGAAAAAAAGAAGGTTCAAGTAATAATTTTAGTTCTAGTAGCTCAAGATCAAGTTCTTCAGGAATATCTTCAGAACAATTTGATAAACTTAATAAAAAGCTTGATAAAATACTTGCAGTTTTAGAAATGCTTGAAATAGAGGAAGTAGAAGAAGAAGATGGAGAAGATTCTGATGATGAAGAAAGCGAAGATGATGATGAGGAAGAAGAATCTGAAGAGGAAAAAGTAGAAGATAGTGAAGACGATGAAGAAACTGAAGATGATTCAGAAGATGATGAAGATTCTGATAAAAAAAAGTCTAAGTAATTTTTGGTGTTTTAGTTTCTAATATTAAATTCTTAACAAAAGTATATATTAACAGAATTGAAAATCCACTTAAATTGACTAGATTAATTTTTTATTATATTTTTTTAATCATCATCACATTCTTCAAACTTAACAGTGAATAGATTCTCATAATCTTTTTTTCTTTTTATACTACATTTATCGCAATATTTTCTTATATATCTTGTTTTTTTGATTATTTCAAAATCTTTTCCACAATCTTTACATTTTATTATTTTTGGTTTAGTTTCCATGATTAACTTAGGAAATTTAAACATATAAATCTTGTGATAGATTTTTAATAAGGATTAATAAAACTTTCTAAACTACTTTTTAATGAATACCATTAAAAAACGATAAAATATAACTAAAAATAAGCTTTTTCTTATTTATTTCCCAACACACTTACAACTAGAAGTTACTTTTTTTGTATATTGATTAGTCTTGTAAGTTATAATACAATTCCAACCTAAATCACTTATATAGGGTAAGTGATTGTCTTGTCCATAACCACATACCATTGCTTTTCTTTCACTTGAACTTAGATATTTGAAGTAGTTAGAAATAGTTAAATTAGAAACAATTGTTGATGTTGATAATTTAATTTTAAAGCTTTAACTACCCAAATCTCCATTTGTTATGTCTATATTGTATATCTGAAACTATTAAAATAATTATCAAAGCTAGTCCAAAAACAAGTAAAATCAAAGAAATTGGTATGCTTTTTTCATAAAATAAATACCCTATAATTAATAATAATCCTGCTAAACCATATCTTCCTACTAATTTTATGTCTATGCTCATAAATAATTAAGGGGCTCAAACCTTATAAATTATTCTTTTAATACCCTATTGTAAACATTAAAATATTCATCCGAATACAACACCAAAATAACTTCTTTAATTATATTTGATTTATAATTATCCAAAACATCTTTAACAATTTCTGCTGATTTTTCTATTGGAGTTCCATAAGCTCCTGTTGCAATTGCTGGAAATGCAATTGTTTTGCAGGCATTATCTTCTGCAAGTTTCAATGAATTAATGTAACAATTTTTTAATAGGTCAAGATTATCCGAATAAAATCTTGGTCCAACAGTATGAATGATAATTTTTGCAGGAAGATTATAAGCCTTTGTTACAACAGCTTCTCCTGTTTTTAATCCATCAGGCAGTTTATCTTTTCTTAGTTGAATACATTCTTCAATTAATTCACTACCTGCAGTTCTATGAATAGCTCCATCAACTCCTCCTCCACCCATTAATGTATGGTGAGCAGCATTAACAATAGCATCTGCTTTAACTTTGGTAATATCACCTTTAAGAATTATTATTTTCATAATAAAGTAAGGATAATCTAAAATTTATTAAAGGTTCTCTTTTTATTTTTCAGATATA
>JAGVIM010000011.1 GCA_020056045.1 Nanobdellota archaeon
CATTGTCTTACAATTAAATCCAATAAAATCATGAGTAAATCTAGGATCAGTATTAGGATTTTTTAATAATTCAGGACATTTTCCTGTTGATCTAATACATATTTCACAAGAACATCTTCTTCCATTTGCTTTTATTTGTTTTAAGATTTTCTTTATTTTAAGATTATCTGTATTAATTGCTCCAAATTCTCCCACCTGAATATTATGGGCAATATAAAATGAAAAAATAGAAACATCTCCAAAACTTCCTGTTTTTTTACCAAAATATTTACTTCCATGAGCTTGAGCAGAATCTTCTAAAATATAAATATTATTTTTTTTAGCTATTCTATTTATAGTATTCATATCACAAGGATAACCCATTAAATGAACAGGAAGTATTGCTAAAACCTCTTCTGGATTAATTTCTTCTAATTTTTTTACTATTTCTTCAGGAGCAATTGAAAAAGTTTCCCTATCAATATCAACAAAAACAGGTTCAAGACCTGCAATTTTTATTGCATTACTATCTGCAATATATGTTAATGAGGTTGTAATAACTTTTGTTTTTTTACTATCTCCTGAAAGGTATTTTAGTGCAATTAAAGAAGCTATTAATGCACTTGTCCCAGAATTAACAGCAGTTGAATAATTTGTTCCAATTGTATTTGCCCATTTAGATTCAAATTCTACAGTTTTACTTCCTTCAGTTATTGTACCACTATCTAAAACATCGAGAATTGCTTTTTTATCTTCTTCATCAAATCTAAAATCTCCTATCTTTACAACTCGTCTCATAGGCTAAAATTACCCTCACAATTTTTCCTCTCCATTTCTCTAACATAGGATTCTTTTTGAGCTATTTTTAAATCATGATCACACATGATTTTTATTAATTCATTAAATTTAACCTTTGGTTCCCAGCCCATAGTAGTTTTTGCTTTTGTATAATCAGAAAGTAAAAGATCTACTTCTGCAGGTCTAAAATATTTTGGATTTACTTCAACAATTACATTTCCATTTTCATCTAAATATTTTTCATGAACTCCTGATTCTCCATTTGAATTTATTTTAAGTCCAAGATATTCTGCAGACTTTTCTAAAAATTCTCTAACAGTATGTTTTTCACCTGTTCCAATTATATAATCATCAGGTCTTTCTTGTTGAAGCATTAACCACATTGCTTTAACATATTCAGGAGCATATCCCCAATCTCTTTCTGCATCAAGATTTCCAAGTACTAATTTTTTCTGATTTCCAAGTTTTATTTTTGCAAGAGAGCTTGTTATCTTTCTTGATACAAAAGTATATCCTCTTCTTTCACCTTCATGATTAAATAAAATTCCATTGCAAGCAAATATTCCATGAACTCTTCTATAAAATGTTGCATGATTAAATGCAATAACTTTTGATTGAGCATAAGGGCTTTGAGGATTAAAAGGAGTTTTTTCAGTTTGAGGTATTTCTAATACTTTTCCAAACATTTCAGATGAGGAAGCTTGATAAAATCTTGCATGAGGGCATATTTTTCTTATTGCTTCAAGTATTCTCATTGTTCCTGTTGCATTAATATCTAATGTTTCATCAGGTATATCAAAACTTATTCCAACATGACTTTGTGCAGCAAGATTATAGACTTCATCAGGCATTACTTTTCTTATTATTTTTTCAATAGAAACAGGGTCCTGCAGATTTCCATAATGTAAAAAAAATGGAATAACCTCTCCATCATAAGGATGATCTGGATTAAACCAGTGTTCTATTCTTGTTCTGCTTTCATGAGTGCTTGATCTTCTTATTATACCATGAACTTCATAGCCTCGTTCAAGCAAAAAATCAACAAGATGGCTTCCATCCTGCCCAGTTACTCCTGTAATTAAAGCCTTTTTCCTTTCCATATTAAACCTTAAGATAATTGATTTTTAAAGATTATTATGCTAAACTATCAATAAACAATATGCTTTTACACTCCAATTTATTTAGAACTAAGCCTTTCCCAGTGTCTTTTAAATGTAGGAAGCAGATTATATGACTGTATTAGTCTTTTTTTAAAAAATTCAGGATCTTGTTCTTCAAGTTGAGTTTGTTTTGCAGAATGAGTATAATCTATAGTTAATTCATCAATTTTTACTCCTTTGTGAATTATATCTATAACTGGAACAAATATACTATCCCATTTGTCTCCATATTCTCCATTATAATCTAAAAAATAACTACTAATATTTCTTCTAAATGTTCTTGGTCCAAAAAATACATCAAAATCTCTTCCTGTTATTTTTGCAAAATAAGCATTTCCAATTTCTTCAAAAAATTGTTGATCTTGAGGATAAGATTGTTTTGATCTTCTTTTTGGTATAACAATTTCAGTTCCTTCATCTAAAACTCCTGATGTAAGTTGTATTTTTGGAATATAATCTACTTTTTCAGGTTCTGTTAATGCAATAAAATCTATTCCTAAATTATATGCTGCTCTCATTGATTGCCTTATTGCATTTCCCATACCTTGTTTTTCTTGAGAAAAAATTATTGCGCCATATCTTTCAAAATCTCTTAATAATTCATCAGCAGACCCTCCATCAACAATAGTTACTCTATGGCCAAAGTCCCTTGCATTTTTAACAGAAGCTCTTGCCAGACTTGCTCTTAATCGATCACTCTCTCTGTCAGGATTATAAAAAGTGACCATTGCAATTGCTGTTCTTTCTGCTAGATTTTCCATAAAAATTCCTAGCTTAAACCATTTAAAAACCTTGTTATTTTTTTAATACTACTTAGAATTATTCTTCTTTTTCTTTGGTTTTACTAACAACTCATCAATTGCTTTTTTAATTTCTTCAGCAGTTATAATACTCATACATATAACATCTTTTCTTCTGCAATATTCCTTATTACAGGCAGTACATGGAGCTTCATTGTGGTAAATATATCTTATTTTCTTTTCATTTCCCCAGGGTTTCCATTCATATTCTTCTGTTTTTCCTACCATTGAAACAACAGGAACATCAAAAGCAGTTGCAACACAATGACCCATTCCACTTGAAGCCTCTATTACAACATCAGCTCCACCAATTATTGCAAAATTTTCCCTTATTGAAAAATCAGGGCAGATAAAAACTTTTTTTTGATTTTTAGTTTTAACAATTGCCTTTATTTCTTCAGAGAGTTTTGATTCATTTTTACTTCCATCCATTACTATAGCCAAATTATATTTTTCAATTAAATGATCAATAATTTTTGCATATCTGTCTGCAGGCCATTTTCTTGAAGGAAACTGATTTGCTGTTGCACTTGAAAATCCAGGATGTACAATTGCATATTTTTTTATCTTATTTTTTTTTTGAAAATTTTTTACAAAATCTTTTTCATTTTTAGAAAGATAAATTTCATTTTTTATTTCTTCTTTTGGAAGATCTGCTTTAATTTGTTGTATTATCTTAAAATAATATTCCATGATATTAATTCCAGGATTAATAGGAAAAATTCTTCGAGTATAACATAATGCAATACCATCTCTCACTCCCTTATAACACCCTATTCTATATTTTATACCTGCCTTTAAACACATATATGACATTTTAGTAGATCCTGGAAAAATTACAACTGCTAAATCAAAATTTTTGTTTTTAATATTTTCTACATTTTCCTTAAAGCTTTCTTTATAAGGTATTATTTCTGAGATAAAAGGATTATTTTCTAAAACAGAAGAAAATCTTTCCCTTACCATTATGCTAATTTCTGCATTAAACTCTTTTTTTAATGCTTTAAAAATAGGACCACATAAAAGGAGCTCTCCAATAGATCCTCTGTTTATGATTATTATTTTTTTAATTTCTTCTTTCTTTATTTTTGTAAACTTTGAAGGATCAAGTCCAAGCCATAATAAATAATCAAATACTTTAAACAGATTTTGGCCTTCATCAATTAGTTGAGTTTTCAAACTTTTCATAATTTTAACACTTTTATACCATTTATATAGTTTATTCTAGTTTACGACAATATTTTTAAACTTATTAAAACTCAAAAGTTAATGAAAATTGTATATACCTGTTCCTATGCTTATCCCTCTATTTCTGGAGTATGGAATAGAATAGAAAATTTGGCAAAAGAAATGATAAAAAAAGGTCATGAAGTCCATATCATTACTTCTAACCTTGTTGCAGGAACAGATAAAATAGAAAAATCCTATGAAATTTATCAAAAAATACATATTCATAGATTTGAACCAAAAAGAAAGTTAACAAAATATCAATTTTCTTTTTCAAAAAAAGAATTGTTTGATAAACTAACTGAAATAAAGCCAGATATAATTGATTGTCAAACCTATAGGCATCCTGAAGCAAAAATAGCTCTTTCCTATGCTTTAAAAAATAATATTCCCTGTATATTAACTACCCATGCACCATTTTTACCAGTAAATGTAAGGGGGAAAAAATTATCTTTTTTAGCAAATGTTTATGATTTGTTAATAGGAAAAAGAATTCTTAAAAAATATAATAGTATCTTTAGAATTTCAGATTGGGAATTAAAATACTTATTAAAATTAGGTGCAAATAAAGATAAAATAATTTATAGTCCAAATGGAGTTCCAGATGAATTTTATAAAACAAAAATAAAAAAAGTTAAAGATCAGACTTTGCTTTTTTTAGGAAGGATAGAGCCTAGAAAACAGGTACATATTTTAGTAAAAGCTTTTATAAAAATTTCATCAAAATATCCAAAGTCAAAATTAAATCTTATAGGTCCAATTGAAAATATTGAAGGTTATAAAGAATATTTAGAAGATTTAGTAAAAAAGAATAATCTTGAAAAGAGAATTATTTTTTTAGGTCCTGTTTATAATTTAAAGAAAAAAATAAATCTAATGAATAGTTCTCAAATATATGTACTTCCAAGCACCTGGGAAGGATTTCCTCAGTCTTTAATTGAGGCAATGTCTCTGGAAAAATGTATAATTGCTTCAGATTGTGATGGAAATAAAGAAGTTATAAAAGATAAAGAGACAGGTTTTTTATTTAAAATAGGAAATATAAAGGAATTAGCAGAAAAGATAGAGTTTTGTCTTAAAAATAATACAGAAAAAGTAGGAAAAAATGCTAAAAAACTTTCATTAAGTTTTAAATGGGAAAAAATAGCAAACGATGTTGAAAAAGTCTATAAAAATCTAATAAAAACAAATATTTCACAATAATAAACCTTAAATAACTTCTTTTTGATATAGTTTTATGAAAATTTCAATATTTGGACTTGGATATGTGGGTGCTGTTTCAGCAGCATGTTTTGCAAAATTAGGCAATAAAATAACAGGTGTTGATACTGTTAAATATAAAGTAGATATGATTAATAGTGGTAAAAGTCCCCTAGAAGAAAAAGATCTTTCAAAACTGATTATTGAACAATACTCTAAAAAAAATATAATAGCAACAACTGATTCAAGAAAAGCAATTCTTGAAACTGATATTTCATTTATCTGTGTTGGAACTCCTCCAAAAAAGAATGGGGATTTGGATTTAACTTATCTTAAAAGAGTAGCTCAAGAAATAGGCTATATCCTAAAGGAAAAATCCTATCATATAATTGTTATAAGAAGTACAATGTTTCCAGGTTCTCTAGATATAATAAAATCTGCAATTGAAAAATCGTCTGGAAAAAAATGTGGAAAAGATTTTGATTTAGCAGTAAATCCTGAATTTTTAAGAGAAGGATCTGCAATTAAAGACTTTTTTAATCCTCCTTATGTTATTGTTGGATGTGATAACCCTAAAGTCGGAGATAAAATAATTCAGTGTTATAAGGGAGTTAATTCGAAAAAATATATTGTTAAACCAGATCTTGCTCAAATGATAAAGTATGCAACTAATTCTTGGCACGGAGTTAAAGTAGATTTTGCAAATGAAATAGGTTCGATTTGCAAAAAATTAGGTATTGATGGTAATAAATTAATGGGCTTATTTTGCGAAGATGCTCAACTTAACTTATCTCCCTATTATTTAAGACCAGGTTTTGCATACGGTGGAAGTTGTCTTCCAAAAGATACTTCTGCATTAAAAAACAAAGCAAAAGAATTAGGATTACGAGTTCCTTTAATAAATTCAATTTCTGAAAGCAATCTTGAACAAATAAAAAGGGCATTAGAATTAATAGAATCTACTGGTAAAAAGAAAATAGGAGTTTTTGGAATAACTTTTAAAGCAGACACTGACGATATTAGGGGAAATCCAGTATTATATTTAATAAATTCCTTAAAAAATAAAGGTTATAATATTAAAATATTTGATAAATTAATTGATGAGTCTGATGTTGAACTAATAAATCAAAGCTATAGAAAAGAAATTCACAATCTAATTAATCTTGAAAACCTAAAAGAAAAAGTAAGTAGCATTTCTTCATTATTTTCTGATAAAAATTCAGTATTAA
>JAGVIM010000051.1 GCA_020056045.1 Nanobdellota archaeon
AAGAAAAAATTAGGATATAATCTTAATAACAGTATTAAAATAATCTCAATAAAAATACTACAAACTAACTACGACTAACCACTAACTTAACGAAATTAATTGTCCATCCCGAGAGTTTGGGTTTTTAGTAATGTTTTTCTAAATAACAAAACACGAACTCGAGTTAGAGAGTTTAGGTTTCTTAAATTAGGGCCAGAAGCATTGTCAGATGCAGAACTCTTTGCAATTTAATATTCATTTCTTTATCATTTCACCTGTCCACATATCCATAATTAAATATTCGAAAACTTTGTAAGGAATATAAAAATATCCTTTATCACCCCAAGATGTTCCCCAACTATTTCTTAAAATGACAATTTGTTTTTTATCATTATATCCAACTGCTAAAACTGCATGACCTCCCAAGAAAGGTTCATAGGATTTAGGCATTGGAATATTTCCTGTTCTTGCAACATCTTCTGATTCAAAAGAAGAATATACTTTTATTCCGCAAACAACCGGATTATTTTCTGCTATTGCAAGTTTTAAATCATTTAAATCCCAAACCTTATCATAAATATCAATCCTATATTTTTTAGCATGTTGATATGCATGTTTAGATGGTTTTTGTTTAAATAATGAAATAATATAGGGTTGATCATCTTCAGGACAAACTCCAAGTTTATTTAGAACTTTCATTCCATCCCTTAGACTTGCTCCAGAATCTACATTTATTGTTCCTTCAATCTTTCGTTCTTCATAATATAAAAATAATCTAGATAAAAACACAAGTCTTAATTTGGTTTGCGTAAGCATGTATTCACGAAGACCTGATGCAATAGCATTTGCAGTGCAGCTTCCAAGATTGCCTTGGTCAACAATAGGAGAACATCCTTGCCTTAAATCTACAAGCCGCGGCAGTTCAGATATTCGCTTGAATATAACTGCCTTATACGAGAAATCTCTCAAATCCTCTTTATCCTTTTTTAATTTATAAACATGTTTTGCATTATATTTCATAAATCTAACCACCTCTCAAGTCTCTCAATTAATATTGTTATTAATAATGTTATCAAACTAAAAAATAACAATGATAACAATAGATAATATTAAATAAACAGACTAGGGATTTAAATATTTTGCTAGGGGGGAGGAGTTAAATGATTGTGGGGTCTAACCTGTTTCATATATGCAAATCAGAACCAAGTTTTTATTATGTCTGTAGGGCCACAATTATGCGAAGTATAAGTTTATCTAATAAATAATACTAAATAAAATTTTAAGTATTGTTACATATACTTTTATTAGAATATAGTATAGTTTTTATATAAAAGTTATACTTATAGAAAGGTATATAAATACACAAAAAGTTATACTCATATGGAACCTGAAGATTTTAATGGAAAATTAGGAAAATTAATGCAAGCGAGTAGGGGGGCCTATAGCACTTTTGAACCTAATTATTTGCCTCTTGAAATAAAATATGATGAAGATCTAATTAAATTACTTGCAGATGCAGTTGCAAGTATTAGCAATTTATCAGGTATGGGCAGAAGATTAAGAAATCCTCATTTATTAATTATGCCTTATTTGAAGAAAGAGGCAGTATTAAGCTCAGAAATAGAGGGTACAAGAACCTCTTTATCAGAAGTACTTCTTGATGAAAAAGAAAAAAAGAAATCAGGAGATGAAGATCTCAAAGAAGTAAATAATTATATAAAAGCATTAGAATACGGGCTCAACGAAATAAAAAATAAACCTTTAAGTGAAGAATTAATTAAAGAAATTCATAATATTTTAATGAAATCAGTAAGGGGAGAAAATAAAGACCCTGGAAAATACAAAACACATCAGAATCATATTGGAGACACACTTGAGATTTTTGAGGCAAAATTTGTACCTGCAAGTCCTGAATCAACACCCCGATTAATGGAAAACTTAGTAGAGTATATTAATAATTCAAAAAAAAGTACAGAATTAATAAAAGCAGGAGTTATGCATTATCAATTTGAAACAATTCATCCATTCAGAGATGGAAATGGTAGGATAGGGAGATTATTAATAAGCCTGTATTTTTGTAAAAATAAAACTTTATCTCAACCTCTTCTTTATCTGAGTGCATATTTTAAGAAAAATAAAAGAGAATATAATCAAAGATTATATGATGTAAGCAGTAAAGGTCAAATAGAAAACTGGCTAAAATTTTTTCTAAAAGCAATCAAAGAACAATCTGATGAGGCATTAGAAAAGACTATAGATTTAGATAATTATTATGAAGAGGCAAGAAAAAAATTAGAGAAAAATTCTAATAGTACAAATGCATTATTAGTTTTAGATTCTTTATTTGAAAATCCTTTTATCAAAATTACAGAGATAAAAGAGATACTTAACTGTAGATATCCTACTGCAAAAAACAATTTAAAAATACTGATAAAAAATGGAATTTTAACTGAATTTGAACCGAAATTAAAAAGAAGAGATAAAATCTTTTTTTCACCAAGAATAAGTAAGATATTAGATTTAGAAAATATTAGGATAGAAACAAAAAGATAAGAGATAATTTTTAAAATCTTATAATAAAACTTATAATTATCATTTTCTTAGTTTTTATATGAAAATCCTAGATTTTCCAAAAGACGGCAGACCCCGCGAACGTTTTTTAAAATTAGGGCCAGAAGCATTGTCAGATGCAGAACTCTTTGCAATTCTCCTAAGGACTGGAAGCAGAGGCGAGAATGTTGTGGATATGTCAAATCGGCTTAATTATTTATTGTACTCTTAAAATAATTCTCTGTATCTTTATTCATGAAATAAACATAAACTCCCTTATGAGCTCTTGATAATAAAACTCTGTAAATATTCTTAAAATGTTCAAGCAATTTTTCATTATTACTAGTTAATGCAGTATCATATGAATTTTTGGGATTTGCTTGCCACTTTTTCTCTTTTTTATTATAAAC
>JAGVIM010000161.1 GCA_020056045.1 Nanobdellota archaeon
AAA
This sequence comes from Nanobdellota archaeon, assembly GCA_020056045.1. Taxonomy (GTDB): domain Archaea; phylum Nanobdellota; class Nanobdellia; order Pacearchaeales; family GW2011-AR1; genus ARS1285. The sequence goes on from JAGVIM010000161.1 coordinate 4, forward strand.
AGAAGAAATAATAAAAGAATTAAAAAGAGTAAGAGATGGATATCAAAATCCAGAACATATTGATAGAGTTTTAAACTTTGTTGATTTTTTAGTTGAAAATAAAATAAGAACATTTTTGAAAACAAAAGAGGCCTATAAAAGATTATTAAAAAAAATCAGTCCAAAAATTTTATTTATTGTGTGCGCCTATGGTTTTGAGGGAATTGTTGCAGCTGCAAAAGAACTTGGAATAAAAGTTGTTGAAATACAACATGGAGTCATTCATAAATATCATTTTGGATATATTTATGGAAAACATTTAACAAGTTATAAAGATAAATTTGCAGTTCCCGATTATATCCTTACCTATAATAAAGATGTAAATAAAATACTCATTAAAAATAGCTTTTATAAAAGTCATCAATTAATTGCAATAGGCAATCCTAGAATAGATTTTTGGAAAAAAAGATTTAAAGGCAGTGAAAATAAATTATATAAAAATATTTTTGTTGCACTTGAAGCAGAAGATTTGAGCATAATAAACTTTATTGATAAAACTCTAAAACTTTTAAATGAAAAAAATGTTGATGTTAAATTTACAATAAAACAACATCCTGGAGAAGACCTTTATGCAGCAGAACTAGAAAAACTAAAAGAAAAATATAGTGAAAAAGTAAAAATTCTTAGTGGTTATAGTTTAAATTTGTATGAACATATTTTAAATTCAGATTTTCATGTTTCAATAAGTTCAAGCACTCACTATGAATCAATTATTCTTGGAAAACCAACTGTTGTTTTAAAGTTGGACTGTTGGGAGTTTATGAAAGAATTTATAAAAGAAAAATCTGCAAAATTAGTTTCAAATCCTGAAGAGTTTGTGGAGTTAATTGAACATACTTTAAATAGAGATAAAGAATATGAAAATTGGCTAAAAAACACATTAAAAAATGCTAAAAAATACCAGGAAGATGATTCTATAAAAAAGGGAATAAATGCGATTAAAGGCATATTAAAGGGTAACAGTACAAAATAATCATTCTAGAATACAATAATGCTTTTAAACCGAATTTCATAGGCATAATAACTATGGAAAGAAAGAAAACAGCACTTATAACAGGAATAGGGGGTCAAGATGGGTCTTATCTTGCAGAGCTCCTAATAGGTAAAGGATATAGGGTAGCTGGAGTAATAAGAAGAGCAAGTTGGCCAAATACTCAAAGAATATGGCACTTAATTCAAAAATATGAAAAAATGAATGATCCTGAAAGTCCATTAAGACTTTATTATGCAGATATGACTGATGCTTCAAGTATTAGAGCTGTTTTAGAAAAATGCCACCCAGATGAAATATATAATTTAGCTGCACAAAGTCATGTTGGAATAAGTTTTGATTCTGGAGAGTCTACATTAAATATTAATGCCCTTGGAACATTTAGACTTTTAGATGCAATAAGAGATATGAAATTAAATTGTAAGTTTTACCAAGCATCTTCATCAGAATTGTTTGGAATTTCTCCACCCCCTCAAAATGAAGATACTCCTATGCAACCTCAAAGTCCTTATGGAATTGCAAAACTTGCTGCATTTCATCTAACAAAATTATACAGAAATGCCTATGGAATATATGCTTGCAATGGAATTTTATTTAATCATGAGTCTCCTAGAAGGGGAGTTAATTTTGTTACAAAAAAAATAACAATGGAGATTGCAAAAATTTTGGTTGGAGAGACAAATAAAATAGAACTTGGAAATTTAGATGCAAAAAGAGACTGGGGATTTTCAAAAGAATATGTTGAGGGAATGTGGATGATATTACAACAGGAAAAGCCAGATGATTTTGTTCTTTCAACAGGAGAAATGCATACTGTTAGAGAATTTTTACAAGAATGTTTTAGTTTACTTGGATTAAATTATGAAAATTTTATTGAAATAAAAGACAGATATAAAAGACCTGCAGAAGTTCCTGCTTTACTTGGAGATTCTACAAAAGCAAGAAGAGTTTTAAGATGGGATCCAAAAGTTAAGTTTCATGAACTTGCTAAAATGATGCTTGCTGCAGATTTAAAAGAAAAATTTGAAAGAGTTGGAATAATCCCTGTTGACCTAAATAATGAAAAGAGTGATGATTTTTATATTGAAAAGGGAAGAGAACTCGCAAAATTATTAAAAAAATATCTTGCAGAAGATTTAAAGAAAAAACTTAAAGAAGTAGGTTTAATTCCTGCTGAAAACGGAGTTGAAATGAGTGATGATTTTTATATTGAAAAGGGAAGAGAATTAGCAAGATTATTAAACGAAAAATTATAATAGAGACTATGAAAATAAGCTGGTATTCACCAAAATTTGGAGCAAGAGAAAAAGAACTTGTAAATAAAGTTCTTGATGAAGCCTATGTAAATGAAGGTCCAATGTGTAAAGAAGTTGAAAAAAAGATTTCTGAATTTTTAAAAGTAAAACATGTTATTTTAACAACTTCTGGAACTGCTGCATTATTTTTAGCACTTAAGGCAGACCAAGTTATAAGAAACTTAAAAGACTATGAGGTTATTGTTCCTGATTTTACTTGTGTTGCAAGTGCAAATGCAGTTAGGTGGGCAGGTGCAAAAGAAGTTTTAGTTGATGTAAATAAAGATGATTATTGTATTAATATTCAAGATATAAAAAGAAAAATAACTCCAAAAACAAAAGTTATTCTTATTACACAAATAATTGGAAGATGTTGCAATATGGAAGAACTAAATAAACTTGCTGAAAAACATGATTTAATAATTATTGAAGATGTTGCAGGAGCTTTTGGGTCAAAATATAAGAATGATTATCTTGGAACAATTGGAAAAGCAGGTTGTTTTTCACTTCAAGCAAATAAAATAATAAGTTGTGGGCAAGGGGGAATTCTTGTTACAAATGATGATGAATATGCAAATAAAATAAGAAGAATAAGAGATCAGGGAAGACTAAATAAGAACGAAATTGTTTATCCAATTGAAGGATATAATTTAAAATTAAATGATATTTTAGCAGCAGTAGTACTTGGTCAGTTAGAAAATATTGAAAATAGGATAAAAAATTTAATTTCTCAAAGAAAACAATATGAAAAAGAATTAAAAGATGTAAAGGAAATATTTTTGCCTAAAACAGATTATGAAAATGGAAGTGTTCCATTGTGGATTGATCCTCTTGCAGAAAATAGTGAAAAACTTGGAAAATTTTTAGTTGAAAATGGAATAAGTATAAGAAAACCTGGCTGGCCTCCTGTTCACAGAAATGGAACATATCTATGTGAAGATGAAAGATTTCCTAATTCAACATATATTTCAGACAATAGTTTATGGGTTCCTAATGGACCTACAACAAAACCTGAAGAAATAAGTTATATCTGCAACAAGATAAGGGAATTCTATGGATATTCCTGATTATCAAAAAATAATCAAAACACTTTTAAATGTTAATTTACTTAAAAAAAGAAATATAAAATGAAAACACTTTTAATAGGGATGTATGATTATGGAAATGTTTCTCTTGCTCCAAGAGTTTTAAAAAGTTATGTTGAGCAGTTTAATCAAAACTCTAGGCTTGGAGAAATTAAGGTAATTGACTTTTCTATTTTTGACAACCCTGTAGAAAATGTTATTAAAAAAATTAATGAAGAAAATCCTGATGTTATTGGATTTAGTACCTATGTTTGGAATTATAAAGAAATATTAGAAATAATGAAACAAATTAAGGGAATAAAAATTCTCGGTGGACCTATGGTATCTGGAATTGAAAAAGAGTTGCTTAACAAATATCTGCAAATTGATATTATTGTAACTGGAGAAGGTGAAATCTCGTTTCTAAAATTACTTGAATATTTTAATGGACATGAAAAAATAGAAAATATTTTAGGAGTTACAACAAGAGATTTTCAAAATCCAACAGCTTCAGAATTAATTGAACTTGATACTATTCCTGAAATTTATACAGAACTTTTCAAAGAATATCCTGATATGAATGAAGTTAATCTTGAAACTTCTAGGGGATGTCCTATGGGTTGTGGATATTGCACTTGGGGTAGAGGAAAAAGAGCAATGAGATATTATTCAGTTGAAAGAATAAAAAAGGATCTTGATATTATTCTTGGAAGAGAAAAAGTAAATATTGTTTATATCTGCGATTCTAATCTTTTAGTTAATAAAGAAAGAGCAAAAGAAATACTAAAATATATTTCAAATAAAAGACCTGATGTACTTGTAAGATATGAATTTAATGCTGAATTTTTGGATGATGAAATAATTGATTTAATGTCAAAACTACCAAATAATGAATTTAATTTTGGTATACAAAGTACAAACCCTAAAGCATTAGAAGATATGGGCAGACCGTTTAATAGAGAAAAATTTGAAGAAAATTATAAAAAGGTTTTATATACTATAAAAAATCCAACTCTTTCTGTTGATTTAATTTATGGACTTCCAGGAGATAATGCAGAAGGATTTATTGAATCATTAAATTATGCTATCTCACTTGATAATCTTGGTAAAATAGAAAAAATAATAACTTACCCTTTAATAGTACTTCCAGGATCAAGATTTTATAAGGAAAGAGAAAAATATAAGATAGATATTGATAAAGACAATTACATAATAAAATCAAATTATACATTTTCTGAAAAAGATATGGATACTGCAAGAAAATATGCATTTTATGTTTCTGTTATCTATTTAAATAGAAGTCTTGCAAATGCACTTAAAAGAATGGCTGAGGATAATAAAAAAAGATATATAGATGTTTTTGGAGAATTTATGGATTCATTTCTATTTGATATAACTGAAGGTGCTTATCCAGATATGGTTCCTTCATTTAAAGAACACTATGAACAAAGAAATAAAGTTCTCAGGAATATTGTATCAAATTTTGATAAACTAATTGAAAAATTCAAAGAATTTTCAAATCATAAATATGACGACCTTCTCAAAGACTATAAAAGCAATTATGCTGGAAAATATTATAAAATGAGAAAGTTTACTGGCGTTGACAATTAGAGGTTCTAAAGTAAAAGAGTTCTATAAATATATGATATATAATGTAATTTTAAAGTTACAACAAAATAAAAAGATTTAAAAACAAAGGAATTTAAATAAAAATATGATAAGAGAACAATTAAATCATCATTCAGCAGCAGTTTTACCTTTTCATTTTGGAGAAAATGGACTAACTTTTGTTCTTGAACAAAAAGATCCTAAATTTAAACCACCTTATTTTGATAATGCATTTTGTTTTCTTGGAGGAAACTGGCAAAAAGGAGAACATACAGATTCTAGCCCAATACAAACATTATCTAGAGAAGTAAGAGAAGAATTTTGGCAACAATATGAAGCTCCTGAATCTCTTAATGCATTACTTGGTGAAGAATTTTTACAACGTGAACCAGATGTTATTGCAAGATATAGTTCTCAAGAAGTAAACAGAATTAAAGAAATGAGTAACTTATTATTAACAGGTGCGAGACATGTTGTAGATTATGTTTTTACTATAAATCCGCCAATAATGAAAACTCCTTTAGTTGCAGGTTCAAGTATTTTTTTAAAAGAGTTAACAAGAGAAGAACTTCAAACAATTGAAGGACTTGTTCTAGAATTTCAAGGAAGACTTACAACAGATAATCTTAGACGTGGAAGCCAAACTGCAGTAACTTCTCTTGACAAAATTAATGCAAGAGCATCAAAATTTGCATATCAATATGATCATATTTTAAAAGATTTATTAGGTAATGAACTCGCAAGTTATGCACCTGTTGGCATTTTAAGAACTATAGATCCAAAACTAATAAGTGTTAGAAGAGTTAGCTATCCTCAAGATATTGGATTTAATTCATCAGAAGGACCTTCTTATCACGATTTAGAACAAATGTTTGAATTTAAACAAAAATAAAATGTCACAAACATTACAACAGTTAGCTGAACAATATCAAGTACTTGAAAACTCTAATGTAACAATTATTCAAAGAGGACAAAATAAAGAAGGACCTTTTATGTTTTCTCAATATGATAATGAATATCCAAGACCTGCTTACAGAGGAAGAATTAATCTACTGGGTGGTGCACAAGAATTTCAAATAGTAAAAGATTCTCAAGGTAAAAAATTAAAAATTGGACTAAAAGACTTTAGTCCTGAAGTAACTATGAGAAGAGAACTTAGTGAAGAAGTAAGAAATCCTAAAAATGAAAAAGGATTTACAAGACATTCTTTAATAAGTGATTTAAGGAAAGAAATGCATAGAACATTAAGACCTGTTGCAGATTATTTAAGTGTAATTTCTGTTCCACCAAGAGCAGATGGAAGCGGTATATTTGATTATGTTTCAATCGATACTACCTGGCTTTCGGAAATAAAACCTGACTTATTTGATGAAATTGCAAATGCTATTAAAAGAGGGAAAAGAATTGTTTGTGAAGGAAATTTGGCTGTTGTAAGCACTGGTGAATTAGTTAATGGACAAAAAATATTTGCATGGGATAGTGGAATAATGATGGGAGATTATTTAAATGTTCAATTGCCAAATCCAGATAGAGTTGTTGCAGTTAAATTACAAACAAATCCTGCAAGAGAATCTTATCAAGATTATAGAAATGACCCTCTTTTTAATTATGTTCCTTTAGATCCAAAACTTACTACAGTGCAATAAAATGACGCCTATTTCTTATAAAGATTTTGCAATTGAAACTGCTATGGAAGCTGGAAGAACAATTTTACAAGCAAGACCTGAATTACAGGAATTATACTGGACTAGAAAAACTAATTTTAAATCCCAAATTGATGATGTTGCAGATCAATTAATAAGAGAAAGAATAAGAACCTATTTTCCAGAACACTCGATTATGTCTGAAGAACAAGCTGATTTTAAAACAGGAAATAAATTAACCTGGGTTGTTGATCCGCTTGATGGAACAATTCCTTTCATAAGACAAACTAGTAATCATTTTAATGTTAGTATTGCTCTTGTTCTTGGAAAAACTCCCATACTTGGAGTTATTTATGCTCCTGAAAGAGATGAATTATATGTTGCAGAAGAAGGAAAAGGAAGTTCATGCAATGGAGAACCAATACATGTTTCTTTAGAAGATAATGTAAACAAATCTTTAGTTGGATTTGATGTTGGAAAACAAAGCAAAACATTTTCAAGAAGTTCTGCATCTAAATATCATCAAAGATTATTTTCAGCAAATGGAGTTTTACATTTAGTTACCTATGGGAGTTCAACTGCTCTTGCTTGTTTAAATTCTTGTGGAAAATTACAAGGTTATGTTGATATTGGTGGAGAACCTTGGGACTTTGCTGCAGGAGTTTTACTTAACAAAGAAGCAGGTGCAAAGGTTACAGACATTACTGGAAAAGACTGGCAACTTGGGGATGATACTCTTGTTTGCGCAAATCCGGTTTTGCATACAAAGTTACTGGATTTATTACTTAATGAAGAAGAATAAAAAGAAAAAAGAAAAAAGAAAAAAATCAAATAAAAACCTTGTCTTTTTCTTGACCATAATAAGGTCCTGTTTTATATTCGTAAACAAGAGTATTTGGTTTTAAAGATTCATAGGTATGACCGCCCCTAAGTGTTAAAGAAGAATCTCCTGGATTTAAAATTACTTCTCTAATTATTGTATCATCTAAATCATAAAGAATTGCTTTAACACATCCTTCTACAACAATCCAAGATTCTTGAGTTGTATCTACTTTTTTTTCATAAATTATATGCTTATGAGCTTTGAAAGTTTGTCCTTTATCTAATTTCATGCTTGCAAGTTGCAGATATTCATTATCTCCAATAATATTTTTCCTTTGAGAATCAATTTGTTCTTTTCTATTGATTACATGCAAAAGTTTTGAAGGATCTATTTTTGAATAAATATGTTCAAATTCTGGCTTATCTGCTTCAACATTTAAACTAACTAAAGTTCCATTTTCTTTATCCATGTGTGGTAAATAAGCTTGACTATGGTCATCAAATTGTGCATGTTCTGTTTTTCTCCAGTCATATTTTCTTACATTTACAAATCCAAGACCTTCTAATAATTTTTTTAAAGATTCAAAGTCATAGGTTGTTTTATGATAAATTGTTTGTTCACCCATTTTCATTTTCCCGTACAATGGACCTAAAAAATTTTTAAGAGGATATTTTCCTTCTGAATAAAGTCTAGACATTACTTCAAAATCTGGAACAGCAAGCCTTATTGTTCCTCCTGGTAGCAATACTCTTCTCCATTCTGCTAAAACATCAATGATTTCATCTCTATCAAAGTATTCTATTACGTGAGAAGAATAAATTAAACTTACAGTATTGCTATTAAAAGGTAAGGGTTTTCCTACATCTTGTTTATAGTCTAAATGGGGGTAGTCTCCTGCATCAATATGAACCCAGTCTTTTCCAAAATTTCTTATCCAACAGCCCATATTTATCTTTATAGGTTTATTGCTATTTTCCATATATTTCTCATAAACACTTGTTTTAAAAAGATTGTTATACTCTGATAGCTAGCAGAAAGTATGTTACCTAAAACACATATAATACTAGGAGGAATCTTTGTAATTTTAGTTTATTTTATATTTAAAATTAGTATTTTAAATATAGTTTTAATTTTTCTTGCAAGTTTTTTGATTGATTTTGATCATTATTTATTTTGTGTAAATAAAAATAAAACTTGTAGTATAAAAAAAGCATATAATTTTTTAAAAGATCTAAAACTTAAAAAACCAGTTTTTATGATCTTTCATACAATAGAATTTCATTTAATTGTTTTTATCCTAGGATTTTTATGGAATGGATTTTGGTTTATTTTAATTGGAATGTTATTTCATTCAATAATGGATATTATATCACTAACCTATGAAAAAGAACTTTGGCATAGAGAATTTAGTTTGATTAGATATTTAATTTTAAAAAAGAAATATCCTAAAAAATATCTTTAATTATTCTTTTATTGCCACAATCTTCATTTCTTTTGAGCCTTTTAAAAAAGCAACAATTCTTGTCAGGAATATATAAAGTTTGAGATTAATTCTTGAAAATAAAAGGAGTTTTTTATAACCACTTCCCCTAAAATATTTATTTTCAATAGGTTTTAACCCTGATTTGATTAACAGATTATTTATTGTTTGAAAAGTCCAGCAATAAACATGCTGATTTTCATCTATTTTAAGAGAGTGCTTTCTTGTTTTTTCAACAGGAATTATTATAATTAACTTTCCGCCTTTTTTTAACTTCTTTGTCATTAATTTAATTGATTCTTGAGGATTTTCAAGATGTTCTAAAACATGACAAGAAAATACAATATCAAAAGAATTATCTTTTAGCTCATCTAAATTCTTTGTTGCAATTATTCCTTTATTTTTACAGAAATTAACTGCAAAATCAGAAACATCATAGCCTACTGAATTTTTTATTAAAAAGATGTTTTGGCCTAGACCACATCCAAATTCTAAAACCTTTTCATTTTTTATTCCCTTAAAATATTTTAATAAAGCTAGTTTTGATCTTATTAAATAATAATATTTATTAGAATAAAGATGTTCATGTTTTAGTTCATGATATTCTTTTTCATATCCAATATCTTTCTTTGTTTTCATTTTAATTAAATACATTAAAGTCTTTTAAAACTTGTTTAATATAAGGATGAAGATCTTGCCCTATTTTATCTATCCACTTAAAATTTTCATGATTATTATCTAAATTTATTGGAGCAGTAGTATCTTTTGGAACTACTAAAAAAACAACATTTATTGTATGAGTTCCTGTTTTTAGATTATCAAAAATTCCATCTTTAAAAATAGTTTCATAGCCACCTATTTTAGCTTTAATAATTACTTCAATTCCTATTTCTTCTTTAATTTTTCTATGAACTGCTTGATCTAAAGTTTCATTTTTTAATACTCTGCCACCTGGAAAAAACCACTCATTTTTTGCAGGTTTATTTTTTCTTAGAATTAGCAATACTTTATTATCTTTAATTAAAACCATATCAACACAGGGTATTGGCATATTTTCTACTATTTGATTATATAATTCTGAAGAAATTTTATTTTCCATCTTATTCTTTCATAATTTTCTTAACTATTTCTGAGAAAGCAGGTCTTGTAATTAAGATTCCCACACTAACTCCTAGAAGAGTTGTAAGTGCAAATCCCTTTAACATTCCTGCTCCTGCCCAGAATAAAGGAATCATTGCTACAACAACTAATGAAAATGCACTCAAGATAACAAAGAAAGCATTTTTTATTTTTTCCCTAAGGCTAGAATTACTTTTAAAAGAAGCTTCATCTAAAATAAGTATCTGGTCATTTACTCCTGTACCCATTCCTGCAATTATTCCTGCAATACTTGGAGCATCTAAATTCCATTTTATTAGGGCTGCAATTGCAAGAGTTATCATTGCTTCAGAAAATAGGGTTAAAATTACTGCAAGAGTTATTTTTATTTTTCTATATTTAATAAATAAAACTATTGAAATAATTATAAATACAATAAGAGCAAGAATTATAAGATTTTTAGTAAACTCTTTTCCTAAAACAGGAGAAATTGTATCAATCTTAACTATTTCTAATTTAAATGGAAGACTTCCTGTTATTAATACGGTTTGTAATTTCTTCATATTATTAATAGTATCTTCATAGGCTTCTTTACTTGTTGTTCCTGTTCCGGAACCTTGTATTGATATTTGAGTTGTTTCTCTTCCTTTAAGGTCCCTTGAAATAGATAATGAATCTACTAAATTATCATCTAGATAAAGATCTAATTTTTTACTTAGATAATCTGGATTTGCAGGATCTGTTGACAAATTACCTGTTATTGCAGCCTGTCTTTTTGCTGCAGCTTCACTTAGTGTTATTGTAAATCTAAAACTGCACATTTCTTTTCCTTGATAAACATCACAGGAGTAAATTCCTGATTGTTCTCCTGTTCTTGCAACATAGGTTATGTCTTCTTCTCCACCCCTAAATACAGTATCATTTCCTATTTTTGCTTCAAATTTACCTTGTTTAGAAACTAATTCATTTATATCAGATGGAGTTGCTCCTGCAACTTCGATTAGCATAAAATTATTTCCAGATAAATCTAAAACCGATTTTACTGAAACATCTGCAATTCCAAATTCATTTAGTCTATTGCTTGTTACTGAAATTAAATCATTTAGTTCTGAAGATGAAAGAGATTTATTTTCTGCTTTAACTAGTGCCCTTGCTCCCCCACTTAAATCAAGACCTGTTTTAATTTTTGTTCTGGGAATATTTGAAACAGTTATTTTTGGAGCTTCATCAGTATATAAAATAAATTCAGAATCTTTAGTTGTTATTTTTAAGGATGTTTTATTTTTGCTTGGAAAAATTTCTCCGATTATACTTGTGTAATCTTCAAAGTTTGAAACAGGTTTATCATTAATTGATTTTATAATCATATTTGTTCTTAGTCCTTCATCAAAACCAGTAGAATTCTTATCTACACTTTTTATTACAACTCCGCTTTCAAAACTAGGGGAAATAACTAATGCAGAACCTACTAATACTAGGATTAATAACCAAACTCTCCAATGTAACTTTATCATTCGATTCTCCTTTTGTCACAATACCATTTAAGTATACTTGCATTTGTAAGCCAGGTATTAATAAGATCTGCAAATAAACCTAGTCCTAAAATAAGAAATATTTGTCTAAATGAGTCTGGAAGACCTGAAACAATAAAAAACGCTGGAAGAACTGCAAATAATGCAGTCATTGTCATAAAAGAACCTGTTTTAAATGCCCTAAAAATTCTTTTATTTAACTTTCCTTCTTTTGTTCTTAGGGCTCTTGTTGTTAAAAGAATATCTGTATCAACAGAATAACCAATTAACATTAAAAATGCAGCTATTCCTGCTGCAGAAAGTTTTATTTCAAAAAAATCAATTATGGCAAGAGGTATTACAATATCTGCAAATACTGCAAAAATTACTGCAATACTTGGAATAAAAGTTCTAAATAAGATAAATACAGTAATGGACATAAGAATAAAAGAGATAATTAAGGCAATAATAAGTTGTTTATAAAAACTTTGACTAAGAGATGGTCCTGTAAATTCAACACTTGAATTTTTATCATCAAGTTTATAACCTAAAATTTTTTCAAGTTCTGGTTTAATGTCTTCGGGTGTTGCAGAAGTTTCTAAAATTATTGAAACTGCTTTTCCTGTTCTTAAATCAGTAAGAGTCCTTATGCCAATATCAGGGAATTTTTGTTTTAATGAAGATTCTAAATTTTTTGCATCAATTTCTGTTGTTAATGTAATTGTTGTTCCACCAGATAAAGAAGAATCTTTTAACATTATATCATTATGCTGAGAATAAAAATATCCTAGATAAACTAGAGCAAATAATAAAATTATTACGGGGATTAATAATAAAGTCTTATACCATTTATCATACCAATCTTTTCTTGATGTTTCAGATATATTTTCCATATTTGATATTTTATTCAGAAAAAGTGCTTTTATAAGTCTTTTTATTTGTATGATTCAAAAAAAGTAGTAAAATTCGAATAAAAAATCATATATACCCTGAATATGCCTCTAAAAATATGAAATGTGCGAGCCGCTGACTGGGGGCTTATGGCATTTGATGCGATGTCAACCCTAATAATTGGATGTGAAAATAATTTTCATCCTGCATTGTCGGGAAAAATGCCAAAGAGTCACTGGAAGTGGCAGGAATGAATATAGGTATATATCTATTAATTATATATTCTGAATGGGTGGAAGGGGGACGGGATTAATCATTTGTATAAATCTTCTTGTAGTTAAGAAATCCTGCACTTATCTATTTATTTAAATATTAATCTTATCTCAAAAATTCTCAAGTTTAAGGAAATTATTTTTATTATTTAACTTCTTTAATAAATTAAATATCCCTATTATAATAATGCCTGATAAAATTCCAATTAGCCATCCAGTTATCCCTACTGGAACTGTTCCAAATACTTTGTTTAATGGAGAGTAGATTACAACGATTGTTGCTAAAACCGAAATTATTGAAGCATAAAAAAGATATTTATTAACTCTTAAGGATTCAAATGAGACTCTATGTCTAAAAGACATAAAGTTATAGGCATTAGCAATTTCCAAACAAATCAAGGAAAGTAAAGCAGTTGTTCTTGCAAATTCGGTTGTTTCATGAAGAATGTTAAAGCTTACAAAGAAAACTAAAAGAGTTATTATCCCCATGGATATTCCTGCAATTGCAAGCCAAATTATAATGGATTTATTAAGAATTTCTTTTTTCTTTCTAGGTTTTTCTTCCATGATATCCAATGATGAAGGAGTTAATGCAAGAGTTAATGCGGGCAAGTCATCTGTAACTAGGTTCATGAATAGTATTTGTAATGCCAAGAGTAAAGGAATCTGCCAACCTAGAAAGGGGGCGAGTAATACTCCTATGAAAAGTATCATTAATTCGGCATAATTGCAAGACAATTGATAAGCAATAAATTTCCTTAGATTCTTGAATATGGTTCTTCCTTCTTTTATTGCTATAACTATTGTCGCAAAATTATCATCTTTTAATGTTAAATCTGCAACAGATCTTGAAACATCAGTTCCATTTTTCCCCATGGCAACTCCTATATGAGCTTCTTTAAGTGCAGGAGCATCATTGACTCCATCTCCAGTCATGGTTACAATTTCTCCATTCATCTTAAGTGCTTTAACAATCTTTAATTTATGTTCAGGTCTCACCCTTGCAAAAACAGCTATTTCGCTTACAATTTTGGAAAGTTCTTCTTCACTCATTTTATCTAAGTCTTCTCCATCTAAAACTCTTCCATGAAGGCCAATCCTTTCTGCAATAGCAAGAGCGGTTTCTTTATTGTCGCCAGTAATCATTTTTACTTTAATTCCAGCTTTCAGACATAATAATATAGATTCTTTAACCTCCTCTCTTGGGGGATCTTCCATTCCAACAAGCCCAAGAAATATTAAATCTTCTTCAAAATGATTTTTATTAAAAGAATCCACTTTTTTGTAGGCAATACCAATAGTTCTTAATGAATTTGAAGTAAGTTGTAGATTTGATTCAAGAATTCTAGTTTTTTCTCTTTCAGTTAAAGTAAATACTCCATCTTCTTTTTGTATTTTTGTACATTTCTTAAGTAATATTTCAATGGCTCCTTTTGAGAAAACATAATTTTCTTTTTTAAGTTTGCACAAAACTGACATCATTTTTCTCTTGGAGTCAAAGGGCATTTCTTCTATTCTTTTAAATTCCAAATCTTCTGCATGTATGCCTGCTTTTGCACCCATAATTAAAAGTGAAGCTTCTGTAGGAGTTCCATTTATCTTGTAAAGATTATCTTCACCAGTTCTTTCTATTCTTGCATCATTGCAAAGAACAGAACTTTTTATTAATAACTGAGATACTTTATCTTTTACTAAATCAAGAGGTTTTTTGTTTACTAAAAAATCCCCATTTCCTTCATAACCTGCACCAGTTACATCAATTAAATGATTCCCTACAAGGATCTTAGTTACAGTCATTTCGCCTTTAGTTATTGTTCCAGTTTTATCTGAACAAATAACAGTTGTTTCGCCTAAAGTTTCTATAATTGACATTCTATTTACTATTGCATTTTTTTGAGCCATTTTATAAGCACCTTTAGCAAGAGTTGTAATAAGAACTACTGGAAGACCTTCGGGAAATGCAGAAACAGCCAAGGCAATCATCAGTATTAATGCATCAATAATAAGACTTTCTGAAATAGGTTTTCCAAGAATCATGATTATTCCAGTAAGCACAGAAAAAACAATTGCTACAATAACCATAAACTTTGAAATACGATTCACTTTATCTTGGAGTGGAAGCTCTTTTTCAGCAGTTGAAATCATGCTTGCTATATCTCCAAATTTGGTATTCATACCAGTGTGAATAACTTTTGCAAGACATCTACCATTTACAATAAAAGAACCCATAAACAAAATATTTTTTTCAGTATAATCTTTTTCACTTTTTACAGCAATCTTTTTTACTTCTCTTGATTCTCCTGTAAGTATAGACTCGTTAATTAAAAGCTCTTTTTCTTCAACTACAATACAATCTGCAGGAATTTTTTCTCCATTCCTCAATAAAATAATGTCTCCGGGAACTATATCTCTTGAAAGAATTTCTTTTTCCTTTCCATCCCTCATAACTATTGACATTGGCATAATCATGCCCCTTAATGATTTGATTGCTTTTTCTGCCCTATACTCTTGTATAAATCCTGTAGATACAATAATAAAAATAACGACCATTATTGCATATGCAGTTATTGATTTTCCAACAAAAAAAGATAGGATAACTGCAATAAAAAGCATATAAACAATATAATTTTTTTTGATTTGCCTAAAAAGTATTTTTATTGGAGATATTACTAAACTCTCCTTTATTTCATTAGAACCATAAGTTTGAAGTCTTTTTTCTGCCTCTTTTTCAGTCAGTCCTCTTTTTTCAATCATAGATAAATTAGGGTTTTTCTCTTATAAAAACTTAACTAAAAATATTTATTATTTTCTCCAGATTCTTGCAGACACTATCGCGACTGCAATAAGAGAAACTGCAAAAAAATACCATGGATTAACACTTAATACCCAATTTCTAGCAGCAGGCCAGATTCCTATAAGGAATGCTACAAAAGCCGCGACTCCTAGCTTAGTCAAAGCAAAATCCAACATCTTCATCTTTTTTATTTGTTTTTCAAACATTTTATACCTCCTTTGCACAATTATTTAATATAATCTCTGTTTAAATAAATTTACTTTAAAATAAAATTTATTCTATTTTGTATAATTAAAAAGAAAAATAAAAAAATAAAACTTATTATAATTTCTTTTTCTTTGCTGCTTTCTTTTTTTTCTTTGCCGCCATTTTTGCACCTCTTTTATTATTTAGTTAAATAGATAACAAATTGTATTATTGCTAAAATAATAGCTAAGGGATTAACAACTAATCCGACTTTAACAATATCATCATTTAATTCTTTTTTTATTTTGAAAACTAAGATTAACCCTGCAATACCCAATATTATGGGTAAAATTATGTTGTATATTTTAGGATTATTTAAGTTAAAAAAGGGAATTACAGCTATGATTACCCCTACTGCCCCGATTAAAAATCCTAAATTACTCAATATTATTTCTTTCCTCATTTTGGTTTTATTAAAAAAATAAAAATAAAAAAATTAAATAAGCTTTATTTTGCTTTTTCAGCATTTTCAGAAGATTCTTCTGCTTTTTTCTCTGTTTCCTTTTCTTCCTCGGAAGTTTCTTCTGATTTCTTTTCTTCTATTTTTAATTCTTCAGACATTTTAACCTCCGTTTGACTATATTATAATAAATAATTTAGAACATATAAAAAGGGGAGTAGTTTTCTAAGTACTCCTAAATATCGGTTCTTGTTCTTTTTGCTTTTTCCCAGAATGTGAGAAATCTTGATTTAAATCCCTCAGCAATGTCAATATTTTTCATTTCAATAACTGTAATAGGGTCTGCAAGTACTGTAAGTATAACAATGTCTGAACAAACTATTGTAAATATGTTTGTACTTTCATTAACATACCTTACATCTGTGAAAGGATTTTTATTTATTTCTTTTGTTGCATCAAATTGATCCGAATAAATAATCTTTGCAGGAATTTCTTTCTTGATGAGTGTTTCATTTATTTCTTTCAAGAACCATTCGCCCAAAACTTCATTGACATTTTTAGGAAGAGCCCATATTAATATCTCTTTTTTTAAATCAAAAATTGCAGAAAATGAAGCCCTTAGTCTTGTAAGCCCATATGAAACTGAAATAGATCCACTGGGCATTTCAGTGTTTGAAACTTCTTTAAGATAAGGAGCGATTTCCTTAAGCTCTGCTTGTTTTTGTTTTAAGTACTCTTCAATTGCAGTATGTTCTTTTGTCTGGTATAATTTTTTATTCTCCTTCTGTATTTCAACTATAAATCCTCTCTGCTGTAATTTTCTTATAGCCTCATAAACTCCTGACCTGTGCTGATTTATTCTATGTGCAACTACATAAGCTGTTGAGGCATGATTCTTT
>JAGVIM010000060.1 GCA_020056045.1 Nanobdellota archaeon
AAATCTCGCGAGAGTTCTTGGAGTAAAAGTAATTCATTGCAGTGAAAGAGATACACAAATAACCAATAAACCAAAAGAAGTAAATGAATTTGTAAATACCTGGAGTATTGAAGGATTTAGAGAAGAAGGACAAGCTCCTGCTGAAATGGGTTGGGGAACTCATGAAAAAAAACATCCTCCTCTAGCATATCAAGCACCCTATGGTCCTAGAAATCAGATATTTTTAGCACAAATGGGAATGAACACAAGAGTAAAATCCTATGTTCCAGAAATAGGTCCAATAGAAGGAATGGTTGTTAGACATGGAGAAGCATTTGGAATTTCCGATAGATTAACAGTATATGATAAAGATGGGCATCCAATATATAGACCAACAGTTCACTATGCCTACATGCCCTGCCATGAAGCAATTGTTTCTCTCTATGAACTAAGAGCAAGAAATTATGTTCTTCAGCCAAAACTAAGAATAATGAATGATGAAATAACTTCTGGAAAAGATATTTTGGGAGCACTCATTATGGGTCATCCATATAATTCCTGGTGGACAGGAACTATTCTAAGTATTGAAGAATCAAGGAAGCTTGCACCACATCAAAACGCAACAACACTTCAAGTTGCAGCAGGAGTTGTTTCAGCAGTAAGATATATGATTGAAAATCCAAACAAGGGAATGCTTATTCCAGATGATATCCCTCATGATTATATTTTAAGTATTGCAAAACCTTATCTCGGAGAAATTCATTCAAAACCCTATGATTGGACACCTCTAAAGAGCAGGCCGATTTTCTTCAAAGAAAATCCCGATCATCTTATTCTAGATAAAGATCCCTGGCAGTTTGAAAATTTTAGACCACTGCCGTGAAATCAATTTAAATTATATTTTTCAACTAGTCACGTATAATCTCAAAAGAAGTGGAGGAACCTATAATGGAATGAAATAATTTGGCTCATTATTTTATTTAGATAAATATATTTAATTGTTAACAAATTTTATTTCCAATATTTTTTATTCTTACAGATATAAAAACAAAAGAGGTAGTTTATATATTTAAAAATAAATCCTATGCATAACTTTAACAGGGTTCAAATACTCTTAATCACAAGAGAATTTATATTAAGTCTAAAACTTCGATTGCAACACTCTTTGGATTTTTTAAGTCTTCCTTGCTAAAGGGTTTTTTAGTTTTATCGTATATTGGAAAATTAATTTCTCTTATTGTTTCCTGCATTGGAGTATCCATTGCAGGAGGAAAGAAATGTCTAACATCAATATCAGGAGTTTCAAACTTTAATATATCAAGGTATTTTTTAAATGCCAATTTGGAGCAAGTATAAGCAGATAATCCAGGTGAATTAAAATTAATGTTTCCTGATGAAATATTAATAATTTTTAATTTCTTTTTATTTATAGTAATTCTTACTAGGGTATTTATCAAAGCAGATGGGGCAATGAAATTAATCTTAATATTTGCGTTGAACTCATCTTCATCAAATTCCCCTATTTTTTTAATTGGCACAATAGTTCCTGCATTGTTTATAAATATAATCTCGTCTACATCTTCTTTTAAAATAAAAGATTCATTTCTAATCAAAACATGACTTGGAGCCGGAGAATATAAAAAATTTAAATTCTCAATCTTTATGTTTTTTTCCTTGATATTTGATTTCTCTTTATCAATAGCCAAAATATAATTATCTTCTTTTCTTAATAGTCCAAATATCTCCTTTCCAAGTCCTGACGATATTCCGGTTATTATGTATAGTTTTTTTATCATCTTGAATTAATTTACATCCCACACTTCCGAATCAGGAAGAGGTTCTCCTTTTTTTAAAAATTCAGACTTAAATTCATGAGGAGATATTATGTGGTTAGTTGCAATATCCATAAACTCTTCTTCTGTTAAATTCAAATATTTTAAAAATAAATCAAGTGATGCAGGTCTTTGACCTTCATACTTTTTTATATATTCTATTGCCTTGTCTTTAGTAACTCTTTCATTTCTTAAATCAATGCTCATTAGGTGAGTTGTTCTAGAAAATCCTCTTTTCAAAAATTTAAGATAATCTCTAACGCCTTGAAAATAACATTCAATTTTTTCATAATCATACTCCGGTGGAATTCCTTCAACTCTATTTCCTTCCCACCCTAGTTCATTTTTAATTAATTCAGATTGTTTTTTTATATCCCAGGGGATATAACTTCCAAGACAGACTGACCTGTAATTAATTGCTTTTAAATCCCTTAATTTTGGATAAGTAAAAGGCAACAAATCTCTTTCTGTGACATTTTTATCTAAAAAACCAACCATATCCTGAGCAGTTATCCCCAAATTTACCCACATATTAAATCTTCTTTCATCAACTTCTTCGTTATCTTCATAAGAATAATAAGCAGTATATTCAGCAGAAGGTTCTCCCCATATTATTAATGGAACTTTAAATTTTACAGCAATTTGCATTGGAAAACTCATTATACCAGTATGACAATGCCAACAAAAATCTCCTTTTCTTTTTAAAGACTCTAACATTGTTTTTTTAACAATATGCCAATTGGGTCTAAAGTGTAAATAATCAACACCTAATTTTTTTATTGTTCTTTCAGTGTTTTCTCTTAATTTGGGTCTTAAAAAACCATGATCAAAACAGACTACAAGAGGTTTTAATCCAAAGTCTTTAACTAAGGTATATAAAGTATAAGTAGAATCTTTTCCTCCAGAATAAGGGACAATGCAATCATAATCATATTTGCCCTTGTATTTATTTATTAATTCAATAAATTCCTCTTTTTTTTTAATCCAGTCTATTTTATCTTTTTTAATTTTTTGTTGTTTACAAACATTGCATATCCCTTTAGAATCAAAAGTAATTGTCTCTTGAGTTTCAGGAAGAAGGCATTTTGTGCATTTTTTTAGTCCATTATCAAATATATCCATATTTCATCCACCAGCTATGTCCTTGTTTATCTTTAGTTATTTTAAACCCACATTTTTCAAACATCCTTATGGAACCAATATTTTTCTTAATGACGCCAGCTTTTATTTCCCTAACCTGAGGATATTTCTTTTTTATATATTCTACAAACAATTTTATTGCCTTGCTTCCGTATCCTTTATTCCAGTAAGTTTTGTCACCGATCATAATACTTACAATACTTTCTTTTAGGTCATATTTTAATGTTCCAATTAGCTTGTAATTCTGGGTTGATGGGGGCAAATCTATATGACTTTCTTGGATAGCATAAATACCTAAAAAAATAATATTCTTATCTTTGTTTTGTTTTCTTACATACTCTTTTTGGCTTTCCAAAGTTGCGCTTTTAGTATCTAGAAATTTATTTACTTCCTTATCATTCAGCCAAGATACATATTCTTCCGTGATATTGTTTTCAGTTATAGATTTTAAAAGACATGCAAAATCGGAAATTTTATCATTAATCATTTTCATGCATATATGCGTGAAAACCCATATAAAAACATATCGTTTACCTATAAATGAAGGATAAAGTAATAAAATGAAAGTAAAATATGTAAATATTTCAATAACTGAGGAGTTAGCAAATAAAATTGATGAATATATTAAAAAATCAAAAGAGGGGTATCGTTCAAGAGCTGAATTTATATCAGAATCAATAAGATTAAGATTAGGTATTACTAAATTAAAGAATTAAAAAATTAAACTCCAACAGGACAATATATATCTCCAAAAGATTTATTTTGATAAACTGTAAAATAACAACCAAATTGTGAAGAATACCCCTCACAATCAAACCATACTTCTGCTCCCTGAAGATGACAATTCTGACATGGTTTATTAACAACCTGATTAAATTTATTATCTACATATCTATCTTTTAACTGAGTAATATTACAAGCCCCAGATAAAACTTTTGATACATCATGTTCTGATTTAAAAATTGATTTTTCATTATTAAGCATACAAGATAAAATAACTTTTGTATCATTAGAATTATCTAATAAATCAAGAGGTTTGCACATAGCTATTTCCTTTATCGGACCTGAATTATTTAAATAATAAAATCCCAATACTAAAAAAATAAGCAAAATAATTACTGCAATAATTATAATAAGTAGATTCACCTTTTTCATGTTATGATAATGCAGATCTTCCTTAAAAATGTTTTTAAAAAACTAACCCCACCAACCCGCAAAAGTGCTTTCCAAATTTTATCCTGATTTACTAAAAGTCCTTTTGCTCGGGATTCACCCTGGGTTTCCCAGGTTCAAAAATACTGAAATAATTATATTGGCTTTACAAATATAATATAGCCCCACCAGGATTCGAACCTGGGTCACAAGGTTCAGAACCTCGTATATTTGACCACTATACTATGGGGCTACTTTTATAAAATATTTATTAAATTATAATTTAATAAACTTACCATCCACTTATAAAATTATCTAAAAACACAATATTATTAAACAGATGTTAATAGATAAAATCATGAAAATATTAGTTACTGGAGGGGCTGGATTTATAGGAAGTAATATTGTAGACGTTCTTATTGAAAATAACCACGAAGTAATTATAGTTG
>JAGVIM010000115.1 GCA_020056045.1 Nanobdellota archaeon
GCATTAAAGCTTGTTCCCATTGGCTCGCAAGAGCTAAATCATTTGCTTGTGCCTCTCGGGCAGAAATTGCTTCTTGAATGGCAGCTAATAACTGGGAATTAAAATGGTAAAGAAAGAGAAAAATAAAAGAGGGTGGAAAGCTTGGCCTTATTGGTTGAAGGGAGGAGTAATTGGATTAATAATTCCAATACTTTCATACTTTTTATTTACTTTATTATATATTATTATGATATTATTTGTGTCAATTGGTTTTCAATCCAGTTTAATAAATTCAATTTTTGTTTTCATTGGATCTCTATTATCCTATGGGGGAAATCCAATGGCAATTTATTTATTATTTAATACTCCTGGATCAAATTTAGAGGGTGGTCTTCTTTATGCAGTACTTTTACCATTAAGTTGTTTATTTTATGGATTAATTGGTGCAATTATTGGTTGGATTTATGGGAAAATAAAATCAAGAGGTAAAAAATGAAAAGAGGATTTAATAAAAATATTCTGATTGTATTTAGTTTATTTACAATATTAATTTTAATAAGTATTATTTCTTCTGCAGCTTCAACATGGCCTGCATATAATGTTTGTTGTGAAAAAACAAAAAATGATGCTTGGTGTCAAAACTCATTGGAAAAAGATTGTGATACTAGTCTAGATCCAATTACAAAATCTGTCTATAGAATTACTCCAACAAGCTGTGATGCTACTAGTTTTTGTAAACTAGGTTGCTGTATAGATACTGCTGAAGGAATTTGCATGGAGAATTCTCCTCAAAAAGTTTGTCAAATTTCAAGTGGAACTTGGGTTGAAGATGCAAAATGTAATGTTCCTCAATGTAATTTGGGATGTTGTATACTTGGAGATCAGGCAAGTTTTGTAACACTCACAAGATGTAAAAAAATGAGTGCATTATATGGGTTAAATACTAATTTTAAAAAAGATATTAAAAATGAAGCCCAATGTATAATGACTGCTTATTCTCAAGATAAAGGAGCTTGTGTTTTTGAACTTGATAGCCAAAAAACCTGTAGATTTACAACAAGACAAGATTGTACTACTAATGAAAAAAATACAAATTCAACTTCTTCAAAACCAGAATTTTTTAAAGATTATTTATGTTCTGCTGATGAATTAGGTACAAATTGCGGCCCTACAACTCAAACAACTTGTATTAATGGAAGAGATGAAGTTTATTTTAAAGATAGTTGTGGAAATCCTGCTAATATTTATGATGCAAATAAAATTTATGCAAAAGATACTGCCTATTGGAAAAAGATTGTAGCAAAGATAGATACATGTGGATTTAATCAAAAAAAAGGAAGTGTTAGCTCAAAAACCTGTGGAAATTGTAATTATCTTCAAGGGAGTATGTGTGGAAAAGGAAAAGCAACCTATGGGGAATTACTTTGTAAAGATTTAAATTGTTATAAAACTGAAAATGGAAAGAATTATAGAAATGGAGAATCTTGGTGTTTGAATATGGGTGAAAGTGGGGATGGAACAGATGCTCCTGGAAATAGACATTTTAGACATGTTTGTGTTCAGGGTGAAGAAACAGTAGAACCTTGTGCTGATTTTAGAAATGAAATTTGTATTGAAAATACATTAAGTTCAACCTATGGTAATTTTATAGAAGCTGCTTGCAGAGTAAATAGATGGAGTGATTGCATTGATCAGTTTACTGAAAAAGATTGTTTAAATGGAGATAGAAGAGATTGTAGATGGACAGAAGGATTTCACTATGATGGAAGTTTAAGTAAAAATAAACAAAATACAACTTCAACTCCTGAAAAAGCAGAAGAAAGTAATCAAACAGGAAATAGTGGTATGTTAATCGGAGGAAATGTTTGTCTTCCTAATTTTCCTCCTGGACTCAAATTCTGGGAAGCTGGTGATGCAAAGGCAGTTTGTAGTTTAGGAAATTCAAAACAAACAGTTACTTATTCAACAGATTTATTTGGTAATAAAAAATGCAAGGATAATTGTGAAGTATTAGAAACTAGTTGGGCTAGTAAATTGAATGAAGTGTGTATTAGTCTTGGAGATTGTGGGGCAAAAAGCAATGTTGTTGGAGTATATACTGAAGATGGTTATGTTTGGAAAAGCAATGGTAAAGTAATAAATCAAGGTCTTTTAGAAAATATAAAGGAGAGTGCTGATACAAGCACAACAGGATAAAATTAATATGAAAATTACAAAAAATATTTTAAAAAATGCAAAAGTATATTTTTTATTGATAAATTTATGTTTATCAATAATTGCGTTTAGCTTTATTATAAATATTTCTTCTGTTAATGCAGCAGGAACTTGTAGTGGTCCAGATTGCGATAAAAAAACTACAACTCCTCCCACTTCAACCACAGCTCCACCTACATCAACTACAAATCCTCCAACAAAAACAAATCCTCCTACGACTACGACTACTCCTGGATCTGGTTCAAGTAATGTAAAAATAGGAGGTTCTAATACTCCTGGTGCTCCTCCTCAAATTATTAATACACAAACAGGTGAAACAACAGGCGGAGCTCCTCCTGGTACTCCTGGAGATGGAGGAGATGGGGGAGAAGGTGGAGACGGAGGAGAAGGTGGAGATGATGGAGATGAAGGGGGAGGCTTTTTATTTGGAGGAATTAATTTACAATCAATAATGATGAAAAGCACAATAGGTGGTGCAATATTTGGAACAATTGGAAGTCTTGCAGGAGGAGATAATGGTGCTTTGTGGGGAAGTATTGCTGGTTCTGTTGGGGGAGCTGTTGCTGGTTTAACAGAAGGATTTTTAGGACCTCTTTGGTCTACTGTTGCAGGAGTAGGTGTTGCAGCTGCAATATTCATATTAACCTATAGAAAAAAATCTGCAGAAATAGTTGAATTTGGTTGTTTACCTTGGCAAGCACCTATTGGTGGAGGAGATTGTCAAAAATGTAATAATTTTAAAGAGTGTTCTGAATATACTTGTAAAAGTCTTGGGCAAGCATGTGATATTATCAATCCTGGAACACTTGAACAAAAATGTATTTGGAAAAATCCAGGAGATGTTAATTCTCCAATAATAAAAATGCTTAGTGTAAGTAGAGGACTTAAATTTGCTCCTATTGCAATAAGACCTTCTGCAACAGGTGTAAAAATAACTCAAGAAAATGGAAACTGTTTAAAACCATTTACACCCCTGGAATTTATGTTTACTACCATAGATACTGCAACAGGAGTTGGAGAACCTGCTCAGTGTAAAGTAGATTATAATTTAACAAGTGATTCAAAAACAGCATATGATGAAATGTCTTATTATGTTGGAGGAGATAATTTATATCTTTATAATCATACAGAAAGACTTTCATTACCTAGTTCTGAAGCTATAAATGCAAGTGCTCCAACTCTTAAAAATAATGGACAGTATACACTTTATGTAAGATGCAGAGATGCAAATGGAAACTTTAATCAGGATGCTTATTCTGTAAGCTTTTGCGTTGATAAAACAGAAGATACAACCCCTCCTTTAATTGTTAACTTTAGTATTCCTAGTGGAAGTCCTGTACAATTTAATAGAACTTCTATTCCATTAGAGCTTTATGTTAATGAACCTTCTGAGTGCAGATGGAGTAGAACTGATATTAAATATGATTTAATGGAAAATAATATGAGTTGTGATACAAATGTTTGGGAAATGAATAGTAATTTAGTTTATACTTGTAGAACTACACTCACAGGAATAAAAAATAGAAATGAAAATGATTATTATTTTAGATGTAAGGATCAACCTTGGGCAAGCAGTGAAGGACTTAGAAATACAAATACTCAAAGTCAGGAATATAAAATTATTGGAACTCAGCCATTAAATATAATTAAATTTAGCCCTAATAATGAAACAATTGTTGGTTCAACAGACACTATACCTGTCTTTTTAGAAATACAAACTGATAATGGTTATAATAATGGAGAAGCTCTTTGTTATTATTCTAAGGGAAAACCTGCAAAAGAGGAAAATTATATATTATTCCAAAATACTAGTCAAAGCACTCATACGCAAAGACAAGATCTTCTTACTGGAAATTATCTTTACTATTTTAAATGTTTAGATTTGGGTGGAAATAGTGTTTATAATCGTACAACATTTAGAGTAGAAACAGATAGACAAGAACCTATTGTTGTAAGAGTTTATAGAGAAAGTGGGGAATTAAAATTAACAACAAATGAATATGCAGAGTGTACTTATTCAACAAAAGATTGTAACTTTGAGATTGATTCTGGAATTAAATTTACAACATTTAATGGATATATACATACTTCTGAATGGAGATTAAATCAAAATCATTATGTAAGATGTAAAGATACCTATGATAACCAGCCAAATCCAACTGTTTGTTCAATAGTAGTAAGGCCTTCGAAGACTAATACTCGAAGTGAAGTAATTGAGATGTAAGTTTTGAATTGATCTTTTAATATATATTTTAATTAATATGCTCTA
>JAGVIM010000177.1 GCA_020056045.1 Nanobdellota archaeon
ATAATAGATATGCAAAGACTAAATGAATAATTGCAAGAGTTAAAGTGAGAAATGCAAAAAACATATGATATTTAAAAACATTTTTATGAAATTTATTAACTGCTATTCCTAAACTTGCTGTTGTAAAAACAGATATTATTGTTAATATTCCAAACCATATTGTTAGAGGTATATTTGCTATCATTTTATTGTATTATTAAGAATTTTGTCTTTTTTATATTTTTGTATATAAAAAAACAATGTGTCATCACATCTCAAAAGATATGGTTTTCATTTCTAACATAAAATAAAATTAAAAAATAATAAATTTATTCTACAATTATATTTGCTTTCATTACTGTATGAATTGTGCAATGATAATTATAGGTTCCTATTGCGTTAAATGTATGGGAATAGGTTTGTCCTGTTGAAAGAGTTGCTGAATTAAGTTCAGATCCTGAATCCGAGGTTACTGTATGTGGGGCAGAATCTTTATTTGTCCAAATTATTGTATCTCCTTTTTTTATAGATATACTTGGTTGAATAAACTTAAAATTACTTATGTCTATATTATAGATTTTTCCTGTTGGATTTAAACTAGTAGGGGTATTTGCTGATTTATCATTTGTTTTTGCTAAAATGGGTGATTTTTGAGTATATCCAATTCCACTCATTACAAATATTATAATTCCTAATATTATCACTAATACAACAACTATTGATATTATTATTGTAGTTTTTGTCATTTGTTTTGAGCCTCCTTTTTATTTATTAAAATATTCTTCTATTTTTTTTGGATCAAAACCAATTATTATATCATCACCAATTGCTACTATTGGAAATCCTTCTTGATTGGTTTTTTCAATAATATCTTCTGCAGCATCTTCATCTTCTTCAACATCTATGTTTTCAAATTCATAGTTTTTAGCTTTGAGATATTCTTTTAAAGCAATACAATGAGGACACCAGGATAGTGTATATATTGTTATTTTTTGCATAATAATGTAATTAAATTATCCTTTGGGATAATTCATGTCAATATTTGCTCTAATCTAAGATTAGAGTTATTATTTATTTTAAGATTACTATATTTGTCATGCCTCTTCTTTTTCTTTCAATTAGGTTTTGTGACTCTAAATTGTCTAATAATCTAGTCATTTTAACTTTATTTATATTTGTTTTTTCTATTATATCTGATTGAAATAGATTACCTTTATTTTCTAATAATAAATTCATTATTTTTGTTTCTTCTTCATTAAGATTTTTTAATGAATCTTTATCAAATTTTTTTGGCTCTAGTGTTTTAAGGGGTTTTATCTGTTTTATAACTATTTTTTCATTTTCTTTAGTTAAAATAAAAAATAAGCCTATAATTAATATTATTCCTACAATTGCCAGGCTTAGGTAGGTTTGAGTTTTTATTGTAGAATACATTGTACAAGAAGGACCATGAGAACAAGTAGTATTAACAATTTGAGTCATACCTTGATTGAAAATACCAATTATAATCAGGATTATAACTGCTATACCTATTATTAGATATCCAACATTTTTATTCCTCATAAAATTCTCCTGACTTTTGGGATTTTTGAGGCCCTAAAATTAATTATATAATTTTTATGTTTCATAGTAATTTATCAAAAGGGAAATGGAAGTCATATAAACAAGATATAAATAACCGGTAAGTTTGTTTATGTGTTTATATGACTATTATTTCATATGAATCTTAATTCATACTTATTTATATAGTTTTCGGTTATTTAGTATATATTTTATTAGAATATTATTAAAAATAGAGTATTTAAAATTTAGGAATTCAAAATCTATTTAATATAGTGAAACTGGTTACAATATGTTAATACTGGAAAAAGTTCTTTAATTTATTGTAAAATAAATTTAAACAAAAGCAGACATTAATGTAACTAAATACCAGAGGATTATGTTTATAATAGAAAGAGATTTCATTAATTTCTTTATTTTTAAGAAATATATAGAAGGATTTTCTTTGCCAACTGGGGCAAGAACACTTACTTTTTTAGCAGTTATGCCAATAGATATTCCTATGACAACTATCCAAGCAACAAGAACATGTTTTATAATTAATAGTTGCTTGTTTAATGGCCAGGTTATGTAAAAGGGTAGGGCAATACCTGAAATAATTAATAAAATCAAGCCAATCCAGATAAGTTTTGAAATAGTAGGAATTATTTTTCCAAAGGCTTTAGCAATATCTTTGTCTTTATCTGCTTTTATAGAGATAATGGTTGCAATTGTTGCTCCGCCTAATCCAAATACTAATCCAATAAAATGCAAGAAATTGAATAACTCCAACATTACCATTATTTTTATAATATTTTGAAGTTTTTAACTTTTGTTATACTCTAAATTAATAGTATAATACAATAATTCTTATAAGCTCTTGAATATATTGTTAATGTATATTGTTAAAGTTGTGGAGTTGAGTTTTAATGCAAAAAATTAGAAGTTAAACTTTACTCATAAAATTTATAATTTGGATTTAGAAATATAATAAAATAATATGGAACCTATTGAAATTAAACAGGAAAAAGATGAAAGCAAAGTCATGACTGGAAGTAGGGATGTTAATCTTTGGCTTGAGGGAGGTTATGAAAAAGGAATATTAACTCTTTTTTATGGACCTGCTGCATCTGGAAAATCTAATTTTGTTACACTTGCTTCTTGCCATTTGGCTAAGAAAGATAAGAAGGTTGTTTTTATTGATACAGAAGGAAGTTTTTCAGTTGATAGAATTAAGCAGATTTCTGGGGGAATTCCTGAATTTATTTTAAAAAATATTATTATTTTAAAGCCAACTAATTTTTATGAGCAGAAGAAAGCTTTTATGAAGTTATTAAAGGAGTATAAGAGTAAAAATATTGGACTTATTATTGTTGATTCTATGGTTATGTTTTACCGCCTTGAATTAGCAGAAGCAAGAAAAAGAGGGCTTGAGGAAGTAAGAAGAATAAATAATGAGCTTGCTAATCAGATGAGGGATTTATATGAAATTGCAAGAAAAGGTGACATTCCCATATTAATAACAACCCAGGTTTATAATGATTTTTTAAATGAAGAAGATTGGTTAAAAGGAAAGGAAGCAGGAGTTAATGTTGTTGGTGGAGATATTTTAAAATATTGGAGTAAATGCATAATTGAATTAAAAAATAAAAATGGAAGAAAAAAGGCAATCATAAGAAAGCATAGGAGTCTTCCTGAAAAAGAATTTAATTTTGAAATTGTTAATGAAGGGATAATTAAAAGAGGATGGCTATAAAATTTTAAGGAATATTTGGAGTCAAGAAAACTTTTAAATGTTTTAGTTAACTAGTTTCTAAAAAGTAAACAATTAAAAGCTAACTTTGCTTAAGGCAGAAATATGAATTCAAATAAAATTATTATTAGTAATAATTATCAAAAAAATCTTAATGAAAAGGTTTATTTTTATAAAAATCTTAAGATAGTTGAACAACCCTCTAGTGAGGATTTAGATATTTTAGAAAAAATAAAAAATAAAAATTTTGAAGATAGGAAAATATTTAATCTTAAACTAATGTCTGAAGAAGCTGCAAAACAATCTGAAATAACTGAATTAATTTCTTATGCTTTAATAAAAAAGAATCTTTTATATAATTTACCCCATCAGCAAGAAGGAGCATTAAAAATACTTCGAGATCTAGATGGAAGAGCACTTCTTGCAGATGAAGTGGGCTTAGGTAAAACAATAACCGCGGGGATGGTTTTAAAAGAGTGTATTGTTCGAGGATTTGTAAGAAGGGCATTGATTTTAACTCCACCTTCGCTTGTTAATCAGTGGAAAGAAGAGTTAAGCACTAAATTTGATTTAAACTTTAAAGAAGTTAATCGCGAAGATGAATGGGAGAATACTAAACTTGCAATCGCTTCTATTGATAAAGTTAAGAATTTTAATAGTTCAACTAATAAATTTAAACATTCTCATGCTCATGAAATTTATTGGGATATTATAATTATTGATGAAGCACATAAGTTAAAAGATAAGGATACATTTAGATGGAGGTTTGTTAACAAACTTCAAAAAAAAAGATTATTACTATTAACTGCTACACCTTTTCAAAATGATTTAATTGAATTGTATAATTTATTATCTCTTTTAAGGCGAGGACATTTAGGTACAATGAGTGAATTTAGATCTAATTTTTTAGTTAATGGAAATGAAAGGCAACCCCTAAATCCAACAGAATTAAAAAGAAAACTTTCAGAGGTTATGATTAGGAGAAGAAGAGATGAGGTTAAAGGAATTTATTATGTAAAAAGAATTCCTAAAATTCAAGTAATTAATTTGTCTTGGGCAGAAAAAAGGGCCTATGAGGGAGTGGTGGATTTGCTACTCGCGCATTATTATGATTTTAATGGAAACCCCATAAACACAAATTTAGCATTATATTCAATTTTACCAAAAATAACTAGTTCATCTAAATCCTCTATAGAGTTTTTAGAAAATTTAGTTGAAAATCCAAAGTATCATAAATCAACTCAAGATATTGCTAAAGAACTTATTGAACAATTTAAAAGATTATCTGAGGATAGTAAAATAGAAAGGTTAATTGGATTAATTAAAGAAATTAATAAAAAAGATAAAGATACTAAAATTTTACTTTATACAAAACATCCAGCTACATTAAAATAAGATCGGAAGAG
>JAGVIM010000249.1 GCA_020056045.1 Nanobdellota archaeon
CTTGATAACCAATTTAATATAACATATGCCTACAAATAAATGTGCGGATTTCTTAATATCTTATTTTTATTTTAGCTATACATAATACAATAAAGCACATCAATCCAGTTTCTCCGATAATTTATGAATTCTTATAATGAGAAAGGGGTATTATGATAGATTAACTCTTACCAAAATTTTAATTTTAATATAATCTTGGCAAGTTTGTATGCTCTGGATTTTTCATAATCTTCTTTTATATGATAAAGATATTCTTGAACACCCTCTTTACCAAATTTCTCTTCAATAAGAGAAAGAAATTTAGGTATTTTTAGAATATCATGCCTATCTTCTTTATCTGTTTTTGTAGAATGAAATCCTTCTATCCATTCATGTAGTTCTCTGTATTCTTTTCCTGATCTTTTTAAACTTAGTTTAAAATGTTCATTAATGGTTGGCATTTTACCCCCCTTTTATATCAATATCTTCAAATTTCTTTAGAATTATTTTTTTTTGTTTATTAGTAAGGTCCATATCAGCCATCATAAATAACATGTTGTTTTCTTTGCCTATATGTTCTCTTAAAAGTAAAATTATATGATTTCCAATCTCATTTAAATTCTTAAGATTGTCTGCCTGTTTAAAATTTTCAATAGATTCTGTTAATTCTTTATGCTCTATAATCATCATCCCTGTAGGACCCCCTTCTCTTGGCATAAATTTCTCAATCTCAGGAAATAAAGCTTTTTCTTCTTTATTTAAAGAATGCTTGTTAAATTCTTTTTCTAATAGTAGAATGCTCTTCTTTGCCTGATTTGTATCTCCTGCTTCTAAATTCTTTTTTAAACCATCTAGTATTTTGAGAACTATATCATGTTCTTTTCTTAAGATATCAGTTGGATTTTTCTCAAGCATTTTATTATCCCTCTATTTTTATAGCATTTACAGGACAGATATCTTCTGCCTCTTTATTACTTTTAAACTCTTTTTCTGAGAGGGTAGTTTTCTTTGGTTTAGCTTTATTATCATCCATAACCCAATTATCACAAACAGATATGCACGCGCTACAATTTATACATGCCGCTTTATCAAAATTTATCTTGAATTTATCCATCCTTCATACTTCAATATTTAGGCGTAAAGCAGCAATAACCTATCTTATCACATTCTTTTTTTATTTTTTCCCATCTTTCTTTTTCTTTAATGACCTCAATAGCCATAGGATATAAAATATTATCTTCTTTGTAAATATGGTCTGGGAGTTCTTTAATTAAAAATTCAGCAATTTCTTTAACTTTTTTTACAAAATCCTGATAAGATAATTTTTCATAGCCCTCTACAATTTTATACAATTCCTTCTTCTTTGGTTTTATATCTTTATGCTCCTCCCTCATAATTTCAGGAGGTTCGATAATGCCTGATTTTTCCATCTCAGGAAACAAGACTTCTTCTTCTCGCTGATGATGCTTATCAGCTTCAACCAGGTGTTTTGCTGCAAACCTTAACATATCAATTTCTATTTTTACATCTTTAAAATCCTTTGCAGACTCAAGTTTTTTTATTGCCTTTTTTAGCATATCAACAAAATCAAGTATTTCTTTATGCTCTTCCATCAAAGTATGAATCGGGTGTCCTGGTTTTAAGTTTAGTTCTTTATTCTTAAAACCCTCTTTCATTATTTCTAAGTGAATATCACATAATTTTCTCATTTCTTTCCTTGTTGTACCTTCTTTAATTATCTCTTGCTCTATTAATGCTAACTCTGTTGGAGAAATGTTTTTCAGCATACTTTTTGCCTCCTCTTTTAATCTATCAGAAACCTCCTCTTTTTGAAGTTTTTTTAAAATCTCTTTTATCTTTTCTCTTTTATTGTCTTGCGATATTTTTGTTATTTTAAATATCCAGTCTTTTGGACCTTGTTTTTCATATTCCCATTTAAATTGACCTTTATATTCTGCTTGAAACAGATAATAAAGTGGTTTTGGTTCATGGTCGTTAGTTATCCTTAAAATTTCCCCACTCTTTAAAGCATCCCAGTTCTCAAATATCTTCGAATGCCTTTCAAAAGGAATTAATTCTCTTAAATCTAAATTTATTGTTTTTGTCATTTTATACCTCCAAATCAAGTACTGCTTTTCTTTCTAGCAATAACCTTCTTGCTAAATTTTTAATATGTTCATGATAGATTAGGGTTATAACTTTATCCCAATTGAAATTTAGTCTTGAATTATAATGAGGAAATTCTTCATGTGAAAACATAACCAATCTGTCAGAATCATATAGAACTTTAAAACTTAAAGATGGATTTTCTGGATGATTATGGTGAGTTCTAATTATTTCACACACCTCTTGAATAAAACTTTCTCCGTATTCTAATTGAGATAAAAGACCTCTTGCTAGGTCTGGACCTTTTTCATATTGTTCTTTTACAGTGCTTCCACCTATATCATGTAAGACTATGCTTGCTAAGGTAATCTCCCCTATATCTTTAGGAATATCAAAATGTGCCCTCGCTATTTCGAAGACTCTTCTTGTATGAGCTACTCCAAAATCATTTTTCTTAAGATAAGGAGTAGCAAGTTCAAATAATTTTTCAAGTACCATTTTGATAGATTTGTATACTCGGTATAAAAAAGATACCTTTATATATTTGCAAGTTTCTGAATGTATACTATGAAAAAAAAATGTGCTGTTTATAATGTTGCTAATTTTATTGGTAAAAGATGGACTATTTTAATATTATTAGAACTATTTAAGGGGAAATCAAAATGGAAAAGGTATTCGGAATTAAAAAAAAGACTTTTGAATATTACCCCAAAGATTCTCTCTTCAAGATTAAAAGAACTGGAAAAAGAGAAGTTAATAGTAAAAAGAGTTAGCATAAAAAGATTTTCAATAAAATCTGAATATAGATTAACAGAAAGTGGAAAAGATTTTATAAATGTCATAAAGAATATAAAAAAATGGTCGTTGAAATGGAAAGGAAATAGTAAAACCTGTGAAGAAACAGATTGTAAAGATTGTAAGTTTTAAGTATCTATTTTGAAACCTCGATAATATAAATCTAAAATTCGTAACATTTAAATACTTGAATAATTGCTCAACTATTATGAAAATAAGCAAACAAATACAAATCAAGGAATCAGAAAAAAATGTAATGCAGTTTTTTTCTAGCTTGGCTGATGAAACAAGGCTTCATATTTTATTAAGCATAGCAGAAAATCCTAAAACTGTTAATGAAATATATGATTTTGTTGGAAGAAATAAAATGACATTATCTGCAATTTCACATCAATTAAAGCAACTATCTGATCAAGGAATAGTAATCTCAGAAAAAAAAGGTCAGGAAAAGTTTTTTGAACTTTCTAATAAATTCTGCTGGTGTATATTAAGGGATGCATTTAAGCAGTTTAATAATAATATCAATATTAAATGTAAAAAATGTGAAAAAAGAGCAGGAGATAAATGAAACAGCAAAATTCTTCAATAAACCCATTAAATGGAAAAATCTATGCATTAGTTTTAACTATTGCAATCTTGATTATAGGAACATTTTTTTACTTCACTGCAATAAATAATACTACAGTTACAGGAATGAATATTAAATCACAAAAATCAATAGATACTTCTCAAAAACAAATATCTATGGATAATTCTATAATTGAAAACAATCCAAAAGTTAATACAGATTCTAAAGAATCAATGAATACTGAAGATTCTTCTATAAAAATACAAAATTCAGATTCTCTATTTAATCATATTTTACAAGAAAATAGAGTTTTTACAGAAAAAGATGAAAATGGTAATATTGAATTATTTTATTATCATCCAGTAGATGAACTGATTGATATTCCATTAGCTGAAGGAAATATAAGTGAATATCAAATTCATTCCATTGGTGGACAAAATTATTACCCTCTTATTTTAGGATCTGAAGAAGCAAAGGCAATGAGGGAAGAAGGAGAATTTAATAATATTGGAGATCCTATTAAAAACGTTCATGGAAAAAATGTTGTAGTAATTGGTGTGATGAAAAAAATAAATAATGCATTTGATATGATACATATTACCCCTTTAACTAGTGGAGAATTAAACTAATATGGCTGAAAATAATATTAAAAAAATTACATTAGACATAACTGGTATGCATTGCGCAAGCTGTGGAATGCTTATAACAAAAAGAGTTCAAAAAGAGCCAGGAATAAAATATGTAAATGTAAATCAAACAACAGAAAAAGCAACTATTGAATTTGATGAAACAAAAACATCTGAAAAATCTATAATAAAATCAATAGAAAGCTTAGGATACAAAGCTAAAGTTTTATCAGATGCAGAAAAATCTCCTGAATATGAAAACCAGAAAAAGCAAAATGAAATTAAGAAATTAAAAAATACATTTATCTTTAGTACTATATTTGCATTTCCAGCTTTAATAATAGGCATGGTTTTGATGTTATTTGGAATAAATGTTCCATATAAAAATCTTATTTTATTCTTGTTAGCAACTCCTGTCCAATTCATAGTTGGATGGGATATTTACAAAAGTGCATTTGGTGCATTAAAAAACAAGTCAGCAAATATGGATACTTTAATTGCAATTGGAACAAGTGCAGCTTATTTCTATAGCCTCTATGTAATTATGTTTAATCCAATGGGTGACCAATATTTTGAAGCAGCTGCTGTATTAATCACTTTTGTCATACTCGGAAGATATCTTGAAGCAATCGCAAAAGGAAAAACAAGTGAAGCAATTAAAAAATTAATGAATTTATCTCCAAAAATAGCAACAGTTATAAGAAATGGAAAAGAAGAAAAAATTTCAATTGATGATGTAGTTGTTGGAGATATTGTTATTGTAAAACCTGGTGAAAAAATTCCTGTTGATGGCGTTATTATAGATGGAGAAAGTGCAATTGATGAATCAATGATAACAGGAGAATCAATGCCTGTTGAAAAAAAGAAAAACGACACAGTTATTGGTGCAACAATCAATAAACATGGATCATTCAAATTCAAAGCAACAAAAGTAGGAGCAAACTCAACCTTAGCCCAGATTATTAAATTAATAGAAGATGCTCAGGGTAAAAAAGCACCAATCCAAAAATTTGCAGATAAAATTTCATCCTATTTTGTTCCAGTAGTAATCCTAATAGCAATCTTATCCTTTTCAATATGGTATTTTATTGTAGGCCAAACCTTTGAATTTTCATTAATTATTGCAGTTTCTGTTTTAGTTATTGCCTGTCCATGTGCATTAGGATTAGCAACACCAACAGCAATAATGGTTGGAACAGGAAAAGGTGCTGAAAAAGGAATCTTAATCAAAGGAGGAGATGCATTAGAAACAGCTCACAAGCTTTATGCTGTTGTTTTTGACAAAACAGGAACATTAACTCAAGGAAAACCAGTAGTAACTGATATTATTACTGCAAATGATAATATTAATGAAAAAGAATTATTAAAATTAGCAGCAAGCTTAGAACAAAACAGCGAACATCCTTTAGCTCAAGCAGTTGTAAACAAAGCAAAAGAAAAAAATATTAAATTAGAAGATATAAAATCATTTAAAGCAGTTCCAGGACATGGAGTTGAAGGAATCTATAAACTTAAAAAATTAATAGTAGGAAAACCAGAATACATTAGAAAAATATGCAATTTATCTGAACTAGATTCAAAAATTATAGCACTTGAAGAAGATGGAAAAACAGTAGTAGTTGTGAATTATAATAGAAAACCTTTAGGAATTCTTGCAATAGCAGATACTCCAAGAGAAGATTCTATAGAAGCAGTTAAATTACTACAAAAAGAAAAAATAATTGTTTATATGATAACAGGAGACAACAAAAGAACAGCAAATGCAATTGCAAAACAATTAGGTATTAATCATGTAATTTCAGAAGTTCTTCCAGAAGATAAAGCTAAACATGTTAAACAATTGCAAAAAAAAGGAAAAGTTGCAATGGTTGGAGATGGTATTAATGATGCTCCTGCATTAGCACAAGCAGATATTGGAATTGCAATAGGAAGTGGAACAGATGTTGCAATGGAAACAGGAAATGTTGTTTTAATGAATAATAAAACAACTGATGTTGTAAGAGCAATTAGATTAAGCAGAATAACTATTAGTAAAATCAAACAAAATATGTTCTGGGCATTATTTTACAATGCCCTTGGAATTCCAATAGCAGCGGGAGTTATGTATCCATTTACAGGATGGTTATTAAGTCCTATAATTGCAGGAGGAGCAATGGCTGCATCATCAGTAAGTGTTGTTGTTAATACTCTTCTGATGAAAAGAAAAAAATTTTAAAAATCATATTAATACTTAAAATGTATTCATTTTCAGAGGCTACTTTAGTAGCCTCTGGTCCTATTCATCAAAATAAAATACTCAATTCACAAGGTATATTAATTAGTTATCCTTAATAATTCCATAAAAGGAGGTATAAAAATGGCAAACAAAAATAATAATTTATTAATTGGAATAATTATCATTATAGTATTAATTGTAGTTTTAAGCTTCACAGGTTCTGGAATGATGTCTAATTACGGAAATTATGGCATGATGTCTGGATATGGAAATATAATGGGATGGAATAACATGATGGGCGGATATGGCTCAAATGTAATGATAATTGGATGGATAACCTGGATACTAATAATTGTTCTTATAGTGGCTGCAATTTACTGGTTAATAAAATCTGCAAATAAGAAATAATAACCTTAATTTATTTTAATTTTATAAAAAAGTTCTAATTAAAAGAATAATAAAAATCATTAACCTATTAACCTTATGAATAAAAATCTAATAGAAAAAAACAAGAAACTTTTTGATAGAATCGCAAGATATTACGATAATGGAATTTTTATGAGATATTTAACAAACTCACAATTAAA
>JAGVIM010000138.1 GCA_020056045.1 Nanobdellota archaeon
GAAGAATATTTTTCATACCAGACTGCTCAGGGTAATTCTGAACAAGGACTTGGAAATTTTTATCCTACTGATAACCCTAGGATTGCTAGAGTTGAATTAGTTCCTAGATTTTTTGTAAGGGCTTTAGTTTAAAAGTAAAAACTAGAATATCCTACAACTGAGGATTTATCTCCAGTAATATCTCCTGAGTTTTTATACTCTATTAGATGGGGATGAGTTTTTTTAATTTTGCATAAATAAAATAAAACTAAAAGTGGAAAATAACCGCAGGCATCAATGTATTTGAAGTTTTTTAAATCTAGTTTTTCTATTATACCTATTGTTTTTTTATCTGTTTCTTTTGCTTTTTCATATTCTTGAAAATGAGAAAGATCTGTTGAAAAAATATAAATTGCATTTATTTTTGCTAGTTCTTTTGCTAGTTCTTTTGCCTGTTTATCTATAATTTTTCCAATCATTATTGGAATTATTTCTTTTATTCCTAGTTTTTGTAAAAATGGAACTTGATTTTTTATTGAATGTTCTGATTGTAAGTCTATCATTTTCAATGATGGAAATTGCTTAATAGTTA
The DNA here is from genome assembly GCA_020056045.1 of Nanobdellota archaeon. GTDB lineage: Archaea > Nanobdellota > Nanobdellia > Pacearchaeales > GW2011-AR1 > ARS1285. Next base: position 572 of record JAGVIM010000138.1, read on the forward strand.
TTTTTCCTAGCGGGGTTGACCATTCATTTAGATTAGAAGTCATTGCATCGTATAAATGAACATAATGAGAGGGTCCAATTATTATTGCTTTTTCTAATTTTTTCTCCTTTAACAAAGAAAAAGCTTTTCCTGCTATCTCTCCTGAATATTCATAGCCTGCATGTGGAACAATTAGCCCATTTATTTTTTTTGGTTTTATATTTGGTTTTTTCTTAAAAGAATTTTCTATAAATGTTTCAAGTTCTTCTTTATGTTCTGGATACCACATAATATTATTAATGTTAAGAAGTATTTAGGGTTTACTAATTTACTTACTAATATAAGTCTTAGAATATAATAAACTAGTTAAATTCTAAGATATTATTTATTTCATGAAAGAATGTGAATTATATGGTGTTGAAAGGGATGGGAAAACAGTTAGATGTTTTGCTTGTAGTCATAAATGTTTGATTAAAAATGGTGATTTTGGAATTTGTGGTGTTAGAAGAAATTTAAATTCAAAACTTTATTTAATGGTTTATGGAAAAATAGCTTCAATGGGAATTGATTCTATTGAAAAAAAACCATTATATCATTTTTATCCAAGAACAAAAGCATTTTCAATTGGAACTGTTGGTTGTAATTTTAAATGTGAGGGTTGTCAAAATTTTGAGATATCTCAGATTAATAAACAGGAGAATTTTAATTTTAATTTTGGAGAAGATGTTGATCCTGGGGAAATTGTTAAGGATGCTTTGTCTACTGGTTGTAAAAGCATTGCTTATACTTATAATGAACCTGCAATATTTTTAGAATTTGTAAAAGATATTGCAGTTTTAGCAAGGAAAAAAGGTTTGAAAAATATTTTAGTTACAAATGGTTATTTTACAAAAGAAAGTTTTGATTATATTGCACCTTACATAGATGCAATGAATATTGATTTAAAATCATTTAGCAATGATTTTTATTTAAAATATTGTGGATCTAAACTCGCACCCGTTTTAGATACAATTAAAAGAGCTCATGAAAAAGGAATTTGGATTGAAATTACAACATTAATAATTCCGGGATTAAATGATAGAGAAAGAGATATTGAAAAGATTGCAAGTTTTATAGCAAGTATTGATAAAAATATCCCTTGGCATGTAACTAGGTTTTTTCCAATGTACAGAATGACGACTAAGCAAATAACTTCAAAAGAAATACTGGAAAAAGCATATAAAATTGGTAAAAAATATTTAAATGATGTACATATGGGAAATGTGTAACAATGCTATTCTATAATTATAACTTCCCCGTCTTTAAGAGTTTTAAAAGGTAAATTATGTTTTTTTAAATATTCTACAGATTTATTTGCATTTTCTGATTCAGGATGATTTGATTTATAGTGAGGGACAATTGAGTAATCTATAATCCCTAAACCCTTCCAGATAACTTTTGATTTTTTTCCATAAGGTTTTTGAGTTATGTCATCCATTAAATCAATACCTTTTAGAGTTGGAGCTAGGATACAGACTCCTGCACTATAACCTATATATAAAAAATCCTTTTTTTTATTAAGTTTTTTAATAATATTATCAAAACCACTTAATTTTATAGCCTGTCTTAAAACAAAAGTATTTCCCCC
>JAGVIM010000131.1 GCA_020056045.1 Nanobdellota archaeon
ATATTTTTATTAAATTAAGTATATATTTAAACCCCTCGAAGACTTCAATATTGTTTGAACCTATAATCTTATTTTAAATGAAAAGTTTCCCAAAAAATAATAATTATTTGAAGAACTACTACTAAACAAACTCCAAAAAAAATTCCAATAAAAGGAAATATTGCTAATAAATTTGAAAAATTATAGCCCATATTATTCTGAGCAAAAAACCACCAAGCTATAAGTAAACCAACTATAAATGTCAAAACAGAAAGTATAATTTGAAAAATTAAAGAAGTTGTTCTCAATTTTTCACTTTCAGTTTTTATTCTAATAATACTAAAGATAATAAACCCTATTCCAAATGGAGAAAAAAGTGAAAAAATAGTTGATACTACAAACATTATTGCAAAATATATAAGCATTGAAGGCAAATCTCCTAGGTACATCATTGCCTCCTATATCTTATTGCAAGTAAACTAAAAATAATCATCAAAACTAAGATTAATAACCAGGTAATTGTTAATGAAACTACAATATAGTCTCCTAAAGATCCACTAATGGCTGCAATTAAAAAGAAAAATGCCCCAATAATAAATGTCAAAACAAAAGATATTATTCCAATTATCCATCCCAGTATTCTTAATGGTTTGGTTACACTAAAAAACAATATTAAAATTCCAACAATAAACAAAATTCCTAAAGGGGGAGTAAAAATCCAAACAATAAAAACAACTAATCCCCAAATCATTCCTTGCAAGAATAATTCCCAAATCTCAGGACCTGCATTAACCTTTTTATTATTTTCTGCCTTAGTTAGATAAATATCTTCATCCATTTGGCTTTTTTGCATGTTTGCAGAAAGTGAAGTCAAATAATATTTCGAATCCTTAGGCTCAATAAAAGGATTTCCACTATCATCATTCCCTAATTTATTTATATCATTTTTCTTTACCCAATTTCCATATTGAATATAAAATCCATCTGCTTCATATTTTCCATCTGCAAAAACATAAAGTTGTATAGGAGTATAACCTCTATAATTATAATCATTAGAATCAACATAATTTATTCCTCCTGGTTGTTGATCTATATAATAATCATTATTACAACTCTCTCCACCAGTTGGATAACTTCTACACCAATTAGCTAAATTAACATCATTTGTCTTTTTTGTCCATATATAACCACTAGAATCTGTTCTAGTAGCGCCAATTAACTCCTCTTTTGCAGATCCATATTTTTTCTCATTGTTATTTGGAAAATTAACAGAAGATATTTTTAATGGAAAAACAATCTTATCACTTAAAAAAACCATTTTAATTGGTGTTGGATTACCTTCTTTTAAATCTTGAATAACTTCTGTTGCACCCTGAGCTTCAGGAGAAACCCTAATTGCAGTAAAATACCAACCCTTATTTATATAACTTTCAAGAACATAAGAATATTCTTTAGGATAACTATACTTATTATCATTAAACCATTTTACTAAATCCTGTGAACTAGTTGCAATAAGAACCTTTACATCATAATAATCAACTTGCTTGGAACTAATAACATAAACTCCCTGATTCATATCTCCTGCTCCCTTTGCTACAGACATAACTTCTGCAAATCCTATTCCCCTATTAGCATATTTAGGATAAGCAAGCTTTTGAGCATTTGTAAAAACTTTTTCATTAGCTTTAGTTATTTCAGGTTTAGTAGGGGTTGGAACAATCCACACTAAATCTTTTGCATTTCCCTTAAACACTGAAGTTAAAATCATTGTTTCAGTATTATCCTCATGAAAAATAACTGCTCTTTGTTGCCCAGGAGTAACCCAATAACCTGGACGTGGAAAATAACCCCCGTCAGCTAAAACAAAACATAAATTAATGATAATTATTCCCAATACAATTAAAAAAATAAAATTACGTTTAAACCTATTTTTCATATTATATTCTGCATTATATACTTTATAAATTTTCTCTTCGTTTTTATTTTTCATAAAAAATTAAAACAGAACTTCTATTTAAATCCAGTCAAGACTTCAATATTGTTTGAACCTATTTGATTTTTTCTTCCTGTTAATCATTAATGAAATTACCATTACAGCTAGAAAAGAAGTTACTAAAGCAATCAGTTTATCCATATTCAATAAAAAAGATTCCATAAAATAATTAAGAAAAATTTATTTATAAATCCAACGAAAGCTTCAATCCTAATTGAACTGATAAAATAAGGTAGCATAATATTTATAAATAAAAAACAATTGTTTAAAATATGAATAAATGGTTAGAAATCTTAGTAGGTCTGATACTAGTAATAGCTGCAGTTGCTGCATGGGCAACATTTCCAAACTCAGTTGGAGCAGCTGCCTTGGCATTTCTTGAAGGGGGAATTGTCTGGCTTCTAGTTATTGTGGGCCTATTATTCCTAATATTAGGACTAAGCGATCTAAAAGAGTGATCCTAAGTAATTTAATTTTGAATAAGAAAGTATCTAGATATATCTTTATTTAATAATAACACAATTATTATATATTATTAATATTTCTAAAAAAGGATAAGTGATACAATGTCAACTCAATTATTTGATAATGAACTCTGTGTAAAATGTAGGGGGAGGGGTTTTTGCAATAAGCCCTGCAGAATTTATTCTAAAATAAAAGATTTTACTCCCAAAACAAAAACACATTTTTCAGGCTCAAGCCCTCCTGAAATTTTTGTAGGAAAATTTAATTATCCAAATATCTCTGCAGGAATATTGGCTCCCGATAACTCAGAATCAGATTCTGAGAGAAATATGGAATTCTCTGCACAAGAAAGTGCAGAGCTTGCTTACCCAGAAATTTGGCATGAAAAAAAATTTTCAATTGATACAATTCTCACAAATAGATCCAAATTAATTTATGGTAAATTCAAAACAGAAATAAAAGCAAAAAATAATAAATTCACAAATTTAATGCAAGAAGTATCAATGGCCTACAAATCTGTTTCAACAGAATTTTTTCTTAAAAAACCTCCAGCATATAGACTTGAAATAAATAAACATCTTCCATTAATAGGAAATCCTGCATATCTAGAAAATGTAAGATTAGAAGAAAACCCTCAAATAAAACCAAAAGTAGAATATCTAGTTTCAGATACAGAAAATAAAGCAGTAAATTCCATTCTAGAATTATACAAATCTCAGATTGCTGTCACCAATATTAATAAAATATTAAGTGCAGGATTATTAGGACTCAAAACTCAAAGAAAACTAGTTCCAACAAGATGGTCAATTACAGCAGTAGATGATACAATTTCAAAAAATCTTTTAAAAAATATTAAATACTATCCTGAAATAAATGAAATTCTCCTATTTCATGGATACTATGTTGGGAATCACTATGAAATTCTCCTCCTACCAGATAAATTTTCATTTGAAGTAATGGAAGCCTATATGCCTGGAAGTTTATGGAACCTACAATCAGGAACAAATCTTTCACAAGACTATGAAAGATTTAATGGAAGAAAATATTATGCAGACAGTGTAACAGGAGCATACTATACGATGAGACTTGCTTTATGTGAGTATTTAGAAAAAATAAAAAGACAAGCCTATTGCATTGTCTTTAGAGAAGAACGTCCTGAATATTATGCACCATTAGGAGTTGGAATTTTAAGAGAATTAGCAAGAGAAGCCTTCAACAAACAGCCTGAAAAATTTAATACAATAGAAGAGGCTCTAAAGCAATCCCAAACAAGATTAAAACTTCCAATAAAAACTTTCACAAACAAATCTATTCTTTTAAAAGAATACAAACAACAAACGAGGTTAAATAAGTGGGTTTAGTTATTTAAATATATTAATTGCATTTATAACTTCATCAATTAAATCTTTAGTAATAAATAAAGAAGACTTGGAATGTAATTCATTCACTTTTTCTATTGCTATTTTTTTATTTATTATTTTTTCCCTAAATGCTCTTAATACAATTCCAACTGTACCATGAACTTCAAGATTATATTTTATAGCTATATTTCTTGCATCAAGATCATCTGTCAAAAAACAATTAACTTTTTCCTGCATTGCAAGAACTATTGCACATGCTTCTCCTAAATCAAGATTCTCTTGATTAGTCAAAACTTTGACATTATCCTTAAATTCAGGTTTTAACCCAGATACTTTTATTTGTTTAGGAACAGAAGTTTTACTTAATCTAAGTTCATTAGATACTTCTTCTGGAATTAAAATTTCTGAAAAAATATTCAGGCTATTTATTAAATCAATTTCAGTTAAGTGGATTATTGGTCCAGTATCAGAAACAGATTTGTTTATAACTCCCTTATTTGCCATTTTCAGTAAAACGAAAAATGGGAAAGACAGAAAATTCCCATAAATTTTCTTTATTTGCCATAAAGCCCCCATTGAATATCGCTTTTTATAGCAGACTCCAACTGAGCAACTTTTTGTTTTTTTATTAAATCCCGAACAGCGTTCCTGATAAGTTCAGACTTATTAGCATACCACCCCTGTTTAATTAGTTCCTCCATTTCATCAACTATTCTTTTAGTTAATTTTGCAGGTACACATTCCATATCTGAGTTTTCCATATAATTGTATTACTCTGGTAATACTTTTAAATCTTTCGGTTTAGAGAAAAGCAAGAAAAATAGACTGAATAAGTGGTTTTAACCAAAAATCTCTTTTCTTATAATCTTATAAAGAAAGCCAATAGCTTTTCGTGTTGCTTCAGAAATAATCTCATCCCTATTTTTATTCATTTTCACCCCAACATCACAATCAAAGCACTTTCAATTATTCCAGCAATTACCAAAAGGGGGATTATGACAAAAATAAAAACTCTAATTGAATTTTTAAGATCAGATATAAAATTCTCTTTTATTTTTTCAGACTCTTTTTTGGAAAAAATAAAAAAACTAACAAAAATACTCAAAAACCAAAAAATTAACATTAAAAAAATATAAAAAATAATAAAAAAAGTATTTTTCATCAATGAATCAGTATAATTTTGAATAACTACTTTATCAAAAGATCCGGCAGTTAAAGAAATAACAACTGAAAAGACACTAAGTAGAACTAAAAAACACATAAGAGATAAAATAATTGCAAAAAATCCTCTTGATTTTTTCTTAGCATGTAGAAAAAATAATCCTAATTTAATTCCAAGACCAACACTAATTAAAACAGCAGGTATTTCAAATATTCCATGGGGAAATAATTTCCATAAAACTAATAATCCGCTAGAATTAACTGCATTATAAGAAACAAAACCTAAAAGAAAACCATTAACAACAGCTATTACAATGGGAATAATACTAAAAACTATTCCAAAAATAAGCCCATAAAGAGAACTTTTTATATTATTACTAGTTATAAAAGAAACAAATCCAAAAAAATCAAGATCTTTTGTTTGATCTAATAATTGTTTAATAAGCTTTAATAACTGTTCTTCAAATAAATGAGGAAAAATATATCCCAAAACTCCGCTAAATAAAAATAAAAATACAGCAAACCAAATATAATTTCTAGACTCTTTAATATAATTAAGAGAAATTTTAAAATTATTATAAATAAAATTTCCAGATTTTTTTAACTCCTTCTTTTTTGTTTTTTTCATTTTAAATCATCTTGAAAAATATTTGGAAATTAAAGCTGTCTTCTTTTTATATTTCTTTTTAAGATAAAGAGCAAAAATTAAACCAACAATTAATCCCCCTAAATGCGCACTATTACCTATGGGAAGATCAATAAACAAACCAATTAAGATTAAGGGAACAATGGCAATTACAGGTAATATCCAGAATTTCATTTTAACAGGAAATGATAATCTCCTTATTTTCTCATTAAAAGAAAATACAGAAAATATTGAAATTAAAATATAAAGACTCAAAAATAAATCCAATATTGAAAGAATGCTTTTAGAACTAATAACAGAAGAAAGAACAGCCTGTAAAACCAAGGCAACCAAAGGACCAACAATCAAATAAACACTATTTAAAGGAGTCAAAACTGCAAGAAGTCCTAATAAAGAAAAAATAGCTCCTGAAGCACCGACTGCATAAGTTTCTGGACTTCCAAATAATCTAGCCCCAATAAGACTTATTCCAAAATAATGTGCAAGAAAAACATAAAATAATCCTGCAAATAATCCTGCAATTATATACAAAGAAAAAAATCTTTTTCTTCCAATTAATCTTTCTACAAAATTGCCAATAAAAAACAATGAAAACATATTAGCCAATAAATGCCATAATTGAAAATGAATAAACATACTAGTAAAAACATTCCAAATTTTTCCTGCAAAAAATTCATTTGCCTGTAAAGCAAATAAAGATGCAACAGTGTCTTCCCCTAAATACTTAACAAGAAAAAATATAATAAAAAAAACAATAACATTAGCTATTATTATCCAATTTGTAACACTTATAGTATTAAAAAAACTTCCAAAAAAAACCTTTTTTAATCTCTTCCGAGTATAATTTCTAAGTCTATTCTCCATTTTATAATTATTTTTTCTTTTTTTTCTGTTTACCTCTAGACTTAACAATATTCTTAGCTTTTTTAATCTTCTGATTTTTCTTATCCCCCGTAGGTTTAGATTTTTTAATCTCTTTCTTAACAGCAACTCTAATGTCCCTATTCTTTTTTCTTATTGCCTTTGCTTTTCTTTCAGCATTTTTAATCTTAACAACTTTCTTCTTTTCAAGTTTATTCTCTTCAATCTTTCTTTCACTTGAAACAAGATCTATTTCTTTTTTTGTTCTAATAATATTTTTTTCAAGTTCATTTATAAAATCCTTATTATTGGACAAATGATAAACTTCTTCACATTCTGGGCAAACAAAATCATTGAGTAAAGCAGATTCTTCATTTATTTCTATTGAACAAGTATTGCAAAGATAATATCTTTTTTCATTTCTATTTTTTAGCTGAGCCTCTAAATTTTCCAACTCTTTTTTTAAATTCTCTTCTAATAATTTAAGAGATTGATAGGTATTTAATGTCCAAAAATAAATATACCATCCTTTTCTCTTATCTTTCTTTCTAATAAAAGATACTAAACCATAATCAGATAATTTATACAAAATATTTCTAGTCTGATTTATTGTTAATTTCAACTTTTTAGCTATTAAAAATTCATTTACATTCTTTTTATCAACCAATAAATCTATAATTGGTACTGCCTGCTTATTTATCAGCGTTTCGACAATGGATTTGAGAAATTTCGTCTGCATTTTTTTAAGTAGAGATTAATCGAAATCTCCATTTTAATATCTTTCTATAGGTATGTAACTACTTTTAAATTTATAAAGCTATTGATTATTATTTAGGAAATAAAACCTAAAACCTAAAAAATAATTAAATATTTAAAAAACAAAAGTTTTTAAGTAATTAAATATTCATTATATACATTAAAGGATATAAATAAAGAGGCAATATGGGTTTATTTAACAAAAAAAAGAGTACTGAAATAAAAAAACTTCCAGATTTACCGGAATTACCTAGGGAAAATAAAATTCTTTTAGAAAACAATGGTTATCTTGATGAAGAAAATTCTCTTCCAGATTTAGAAATAAAAGAACTTCCAGATTTACCAGAATACCCTATTACAGAAAAAGGAAAAGAAAGAGGATTAACAAAGGCAGATATTCCTGAACCTGGAATGGAAAAATCACAATTTGAACCTATTTCAAGCCCTTTTGAAGAAAAACCAGAAAGATCTCAACTTACTCCGATGATGAAAAAGATAATGGAACCAAAACAAATTATTCAAAAACATATTAATAATACTAGATTTGTTGAATCTAAAGTCATGACTCAAAAACCAATTTTTAAGAGGGAAGAACCCAATTATAAAAAAGATGAACCAATTTATATTAGATTAGATAAATTTCAAAATGCAGTTAGTCTTTTTGAAGAAATAAAATCAAAAATACAAGAAATAGAAAGAAATTTAGAAAAAACAAAACAAGTTAAAAAACAAGAAGAAGTGGAATTAGAAGAATGGGAAAAAGAAATACAGGTAATAAAATCAAAACTAGATTCTATAGATAAAACAATATTTAATGAAATTGAATAATTTTAAAATGGAAACAAGACATATAAAAATGGAACATAACAAAGTTCTATTAGGAAAAAAACAAGTATTAACAACAGAATTAGAATTATTAAGAGTATTAAGAAAGATAAGAAATTGTAAGCTTCTAAGAAAAAAAGAAAATACATTAAGAAACAAAATAGATGTTGATCTAGCATCAGCAAGGACAAAATTAAATCTTCTTTTTTCAACTCTTCCAGAAGATCAAATTAAAAAAGTTCCAAAAGAAAAAATAATAGACAAAAGAAAGTCAAAAGAAAAAAGAAAATTTGATAGCATTGAACAAGAACTTGAAGAAATAAAGAAAAAACTTGGAAATCTTAGATAATCCTTTTTCTATTCAGCACTCATAAAAGGTCCTTCAACACAAGTTCTTAATCCTTTTTCATTTGCACAACTTCCACATATACCCACTCCACATCTTGTCATATAATCAACAGAAGAATATATTTTTTCTCCACCAGAAACCTGCATTTCCAAAGGCAAAACAGCTTCAACCATTGCCCTAGGCCCACAATTAAAAAAATAACTTCCCGTAGGTATTTTTGCTACCCTTAATAAATCAGCAATCGTTCCTTTTCTTCCTAGACTTCCATCTTCAGTTACGATTTTAACATCTCCAAATCTAGAAAATCTTTCTACATAAAGCAAATGCTCCCTATCTTTAGCACCAAGCAAACTAACAACATAGGTTTTTTCAGATAATCTTTTAGCCAACAAATATAATCCAGCGATTCCGCAACCACCTCCAACTAAAACAACATTTGAACCATTAGGAACTTCAACGCTTCGTCCATGAGGACCTCTAACATAAAATTCATCTCCAACTTTTAATGAATTAAAATGCCTTGTGAAATACCCCCTTTCTAAGACACCAAGAGTTAAAGGTGAATCATCCATTATTGAAAAAGGCTTTTCACCTACTCCTGGAATCCAAGCAAAAACAAACTGACCTGGTTTTGATTCAAGTCTTTCATTAGTCTTAACAACTTTAAAATTACAATCAGGATTTACAATTTCTTCAACTTTAACTTTTCTATAATTCATATCAACTTTTTTTAATCTTTCTTCTGCAAGATTTGTTCCTTGCCGTATATCATAAACTAAAGCAACAAAATAATCTTTTATATCCCTATCATCCATTCCAGCGAGTGCACTACCAATTCCAAATACATTTGCACCAGCTTTTGCATAAGCCCTTACATCATTAAAATTAAAAATCCCACCCATACCAATTATAGGAATATTTTCTCCAACAGCCTGTCTAATATCTCTAACACATTTAACTCCAATGGGAGTAATTCCTTTTCCACTAAGTCCTCCTACCTTATTTGTTAATACTTCATAACCATCAATCATATGACAGCCAGGACCAACAGTATTTATTGCAACAATACCATAAGCACCTGCATTAACAGCAGCTTTTGCAATCTCTCCAATATTTGATGCATTAGGAGTTAATTTTGCAAAAACAGGTATTTTTACATTTCTAACAACAGCATGTGTAATCTCATAAACTAAATTAGGATCTTGACCTAATTGCATTCCATAACCTTTTGCATGTGGACAAGATAAATTTAATTCAAAACCATCAACATGTTCTTCTAAAGTTCTAGCAACATATACAAATTCATCTGCATTACCTCCAAAAATACTAGCTAATAAAAATTTATCACTAGGAAAATTAATATGAGAAAGCTCTCTTGCAAATTTCTCACAACCAGGATTTGTTAGTCCAACAGCATTTACAAAACTTCCAGGTGCATATTGAGAAAAAATAGGTTCTCTATTTCCAACCCTAGGTTCAGGTCCAATGCTCTTTGTAGTAATAATTCCAAGTTCAGGAATCTCTCTTGCAAGTTTTTCTAAGCTTTGTGCAGAAGTTGTTACAATTCCAGAAGGAATTGTAAATGGCATTACTTCTTTTCCAGCAATTTGAATTTTTTCTACTTTCATTTTGAATTTATGAAAAATGAAAAGACTAAAATTGTGCAAACAATTTTTTTATTTTCATTTTAAATATTTAAGATTTTAATGTAACAAAAGGATCAATAACATATTCATCTAAATGAATTCCTCTTTTTACAGGCAAATTTAATCTAGGAATATTTAATCTATATATTTTATTAATTTTATTAAATGCCATATCATCAATTAATTCTTGTTCAGCTCCTCTTTCTACTAACATCTGAGTAAAATCAGGCCATGATGCTAACCCAGGTATTCCAGATAAATGTCTTATAGTTTTATCTTTATAAGTATGAGGCGAATGATCTGTTGCAAGTGTATCAATTTCTCCTCTTAAAAAACATCCAAATAATTCTTCTCTTTCTTCAGGACTTCTTAAAGGAGGATTAACCTTATATTGTATTCCGTTAACTCCTAACATAACTCTATTGTCCAAAAGAAGATTTCTTGCACAAACTTCAGAACTTATCTTCATTTTAGATTTTTCACTATTTACTAAATCAACAGCCTGTTTAGTTGTAACATGTTTAACTTCTAAATGATATCTAGCTTTAACTTTTTTATAATTTTGAATCTGCTGTAATAAAGAATATATCTCACTTTCAACAGGTCTTGCATTACAATGACTAATAGGATTTCTAGAATCCCATAGTTCTTTAAAAATAAGACTTTCATCTTCACAATGGACAGCCTTAACACCATCAAATCCTTCTTTTACCAAACATTCATCAACTTCCAATTGATCTTCAAGTGTAACAATTCCACAATCACCAGTTGATTGTCCAGCAAACATCTTTACTCCAATAACCCCAACCTTATGATTGGAAGTAGCTGGGAAAAATTCTCTCCATGTTTCAACAGCCTCTTTAATTTGATCTTTAGCTTTTGTTAAAATTATATAAACATAATATTTTACAGGAGAATTAGCAACATAAGCAAGTTCAAATCTATCTAAAACTCTTTGTCTTGTTGTAACAGGTTTATTTTTTAAATTACCTATATCAAATATAGCATCAACTCCAG
>JAGVIM010000081.1 GCA_020056045.1 Nanobdellota archaeon
CATGCCTACCATGAACAATAAAAAAATCAGCATCTACTTCTTTTATAGTATTTAGATAAAATTTTTTCTCTTTTTCTTTTGCATCTTTTCCAAGTCTCATTTTAACACTGCAGGAATATCCTTTATTTTTTATCATATCAACCATTTTTTTTACTTTTGAAAAGTTTTTGATCATAGCACAACCATATCCAAGACTAACAACTTGAGGATCAGGGCAACCTAAATTAAGATTAAATCCACAAAAACCATCAAAAGATTTAAACATATCAAGAAATTTTGCAAGATCTTCTTCAGAAGAACCAAGTAACTGTATAATCACGGGAGTATTATCTTTTCTCTCTATTCTAGTCCAAATATTCTCCACATTCTTTGCAAGCGCCTCAATTCTTAAAAGTTCAGTAAATGTCATGTCAGCTCCATACCTATAGCATAATGTTCTAAATGCATTATCAGTAAAATCTTCCATTGGAGCTAGCATATATTGGAATTTTGTCATTTTATCTTTTTTGAGATTTCTTTAATATTATTATATAAAATTATTTGTTTAGAAATTCCTTTAATTGTGGTTGAAATGTCAGAGCCTTCTTTTGCTAATATAATAATTGGTTTACCTTTTGAAAAAGCATAACCCGCTTCAATTCCAAGACCTACTCCTTTTTCAGAAAATTCTACAATAAGCATATCTGCCTTATCTATCTCTTCAAAAGTAATTTTCATTAATTCTTCAGGATTAAATTTAACTTTCCCCCATTTTTCATAATCTCCTATAACTGTCCTAATTTTAATACCTACCTTTTGTAATTCATTAGAAATTTCTTCTATTAGTTTTCTATTCTTACAGTCTTCGTGAAATTTTATTGATAAAAAAGCTTTTTTCATGTTTTAGCCAAAGTTTTATTGTTTTTTAATGTTTCTTTAGAAAAATATAGACCTACGCTGTTCGCAAAAGTACTTTCTTATTTTATCATTTTTTACTAAAAGTCCTTTTGCTCAGGATCGAACTGCGGAATACTAGGTGTAAAAGATTATATCTAAAAGGATATACTTTTTAGCGAGCTACTTTTTGAGATGATTCGTTTTATACGAGTTGATTAATAATCTCTTTGTAATTCTTTAGCATCTAATTTATCTAGCTTCAGTTTCACCAGGAGATGCTTTACTAGTGTCTTTTTTATTTTCTGAATCTCCTTCAGAAAATCTATAGTGTCTTGTTATTTTTACTTTAGCAGTATCTTCAATAACATCACCAGTCTTATCAGGCAGTAACTTCATACTATGAATATCTAGTCCCTGAATTTCTATTTCAACTTTTCTAATACTTGAATGGTTTGGTGTTAAAACAATAGTTTTATGATCAGGTCCCCATTTTTTCTCAAATGTTCCTGAAGTGTAATTAAACTTATCTAATGGAATATTTGGAATAGAAGAACAATCAGCTTTCAAATATACTATGTAATCTCCATAGGTCATTATAGGTATTGTACCTTTTCCTTCAGTCTTACTTTTTCTTTCAAAAGCTTCTGAGTCCTTTCTATGTATATAGTATAAACTATCCTTCTTATTTATACAATCTTTTATTTCATCTAATTTATCTTCTTTTGTTTGTTCTATTTCATTATTTGCCATTTTATCTTTTCCTAAATAAATCATTCTGATTATTTCTGCCAACTAAATAATAAATTATTGCAGTTATTATATTAAATAATATTGCACATACTACCCAAAGCACCTTCATGCCATCTGATAGTCTCTTGTTGTTTACGAGCACATCATAAATAACCCATATTGCAGCTATAAGGGCTATAACCCCAAATAACCAACCAAATCCATAGTATCCAACATAATGCCCTCTGAAAAAATTCATCATCCCATATCCTCCAAATAATACTAAAACTAGAACAACTATCAAGACTATTGCTAAAAGGGTATTATCGTTTTTTACCATTTTAAATGATTTTAACAAATGTTTAAGCTCTTTTTATTGTATGAGCAATTACTGAAATTATAAATAATATTACAAAAATTACTGCTAACCATTTTGCTATTGTAAATGAAACTCCTGAGATAAGTCCAAATCCAAATATTCCGGCAACTATGGCTACTATTAAAAATAGTATTGCCCAAATTAACCAACTTGTTACAGCTTTTTTGTTCATTTTTTCCTCTAATGTATTAAAGTAGTTTGAGTATATATACATGTCTATAACTCAATACTGTCAAGATATCGAAATATGCCACATAAGTAATGTAAAAACGTCTTGCAAAACAGATTAAAACAACAACTCCGAAGGACTTTTAAACAATTAATTCATAAAATTGAATAGAGATTAATGTTAGAGATTTAATAGAAAAATAATAATCTATCTCCTTTTACATTTACAATATCTCTTTTGTATTTTTATAAAAGTGTTTAATAGATTGTCTTTTCTTTTGGAACTAGGAATAGGTTTGCGTGAACAATAATGTCTTTTCTTGAGGGATTGTAGGTGTGGCTCTTTGTTAGGGTGTGGGACTTTTGATATAGCTTACCCTCTAAAACACTTGTTTTTTCTCTAAGAGCTTGTTTGTGTTTTTTTATTCTCTGCTTTATTAGTTTACCTTTCTTTCTTAATTTTACAATAGTTCTTTCCATTTTCTTTATCCTCTTTGTTTTATCAGATAACCGTTTATTTCCAAATATTTTTCTTACTAGGCGACCGGCTTTTATTACCCGCACCCTATTTTTAATAGAATTCATTTTTTTAGTGTTGGCTTCTAAAATTTTTATTATTTTATTTTCTCCTCTAAAGGATTTTTCAGTTAGAATTCTTTTTGCAGATATAAGTTCTTCTTTCATATAATTATAATTAGAGGTTATAACATTATCTTTTTCTTCATCAACAACATCAGTAACTTTACTTTGGTATAATCTTCTTTTCAAATTTATTTGACTATTTCCTATGGCCTGATAAATAGACTTCTTTATACTCCTTTTAGGACTAACTATTTTATAGTTATATTTCTTGATAGATTTCCAGTTTCCGGATTTGAGACTGTTTTCATTTAATTTAGATTTATTTGTTAAATCGAAAATATATGGGCCGAGTGATGAGAAACTTTTTTTCTTGAATGGTTTGGGTTCAATAGTAATGCTTAGATAAGGTACATATTCTCTTGAAGGAGAGTCTTCAATTAGAAATTTTGTTTTGTCAGAGTATTCTTTTGTTTGTTCCTTTAACTTGTTTAAAATTTTTAATGCGTAATTTTCTGGGAAACTATTTCTAAAAGTCTCTCTTGATGATTCTTTTGATGGTAATTCTAGAAGATTTCCAACTACAGGTCTTGTTTGAGGATTATTTACCCATCTTATTTCTGTCTCCTTCAATGGACCAGAATGATAGCTGTACAACCACCGAGAGTGTATTTTTAAACTTTTATTTTCTACAGAATTATTATAGAAAAAATCTCCTGTTTTGAATGTGAGTAATGCTTGCTTTAGAGTACTTAGAGATATTCCTATTGCAGTTGCTACTTTATCCATATCGTTTTCTGTACGAAGTTTTCCTATAAATCTCGTTCCTATGTTTCCAAGAATTTTGTAGTCTATATCTCCAGGGTTTTGAGTTGCTAATAAAATGCCGAGACCAAAAGCTCTTGCTTGTCTTATTAGAGTCTCTAGTGATTTTTTACAGGGTGGGCTTGAGGGTGGTGGAGGTAATAAACCTGCTAGTTCATCAATATAAAGAATATATTTCAGTTTGTCTGTTCCTCCTTTATGTAAGAGGAAACGATATATTTCTTGTAGGATTTGTTCAACTGCATATTGCTTGTCTTCTGTAGAGCCAGTATATCTCAAATCAAAAATGGAAAGATTTCCTGGTTCAAACATTTTTTTAACATTTACTTTTTCTCCAGCTTTCCATGCCTGCTTTGATGGAGAGGAGAGAATAAGATTTATTGATGAGGCTATTTTTAGTCTATCTGCTTCTTTGAGAAAATCTTCTAAACTTAACATCCCCACATTTTCAAAACTGGGTTTTATTATCTGGCTTATCAAAGATTCTATTGTTAAGTCTTGGCCCAAGTTCCAGTTATATAAAATTATTGAAGAGATAAGAGATTTTGCCTTTTCGTAATTTAATGAAAGTCCAGCAAGCTGGCAAATTGATTCTGATAGTGGGTCAATTAAACCTGCAGAGATTGAAGGGTTCTTTTCTAGCTCTTCTTTGAATCCATCTGGAGCTGTCAGTTCCGGAACTAAACTTATTTGTGCACCAATTGAAGATTTTGGGGTGAATATCTTCGGTTTTATTTGAGAGAGTTTATTTAGATTAGAATTATTTAGATTCTGAAAATTAGAAAGATATAGTTTTTGTGTTTTTTCTGGGGAAGAAACAAATGGTCTGAAGTCGAAAGTTTTGCTTATTATTCCTAAACCTCCAATATCTCCTTTTGGGTCGATTGCTATTACTGGAATGCCTGCGGCAAGGGCTTCTTCGATTAAGACTTTACACATAACAGTTTTTCCAGAACCAGTTGTTCCAAGAACTGCAGCGTGTTGGGTTAGACTATTAAGATTGTAGCTAACCTCTTTGCCATCCTCAATTTTTGAACCAATAAAAGTGTTTTTCATCTGCTTTATAATATATAGTATATAATATATAGACTTCCTATGATTAAAAAGCCTTGCCCTTACTTTTGTGTTAATATGTCAAGAATTGTTTTTTGCGTAAACTCCCTACTTGAGTTCGAGAGAAAGCAAAAACAATTCTTGAGCATGCTCAAGAACCAGACACGCCATACACTTCACAGGTTGTGTTATAATTCTTATTAAATAAGGACAAAAACCTAATTAAAAAATATTTTTTTATAAATACTTCTAAAC
>JAGVIM010000018.1 GCA_020056045.1 Nanobdellota archaeon
AGTAATAACTGCATCACTATCAACAAACAAAACTTTATTGCTTTCTTCTGCTTTTTTTTGCTGGAGCATAAAATGTTCCATTGTAATCTTATCAAACATTTCTCTTGTCAGTTGATTTTTATATCTATCACAATATTGTCTTCCCACTTCTTCAACAAATTCAGTATTATAGAATTTAGCAAGTTTTTTTGCAAGAGTAGTTTTACCACAACTTTCAGTACCCACTATTGCTACTCTTTTAGTAAAATAAGATCTAACACAGTTAGGAAGTTTATCCCAATTATCAAAAAGATTTCTTCTCATTTCAGTTGCTGAGATTGTAACTGTTCTTCTTTTATCATCAATTACAACATGCTTTGATTCTGGATAACATTTCCTAAAAATCTCATCATAGCCATGTTCAGAACTAAATACAAAATCAATTGGCTTTCCAATAGCTTGTCTTATTTTTTGTGCTCCTTCTTCCCAATCATAATCACTGTCCCAATGATCATCTTCAATATGAACTATTTTTATGTTATCTAAGTTATTTAGAGATTCTCCTACCCATGATAATCTAACTTCAGATGGAATAGGTTTTATTCCATCTCTTTTACATAATTCTCTGTCTCTATTTTTAGAAGAAGAAACAACTACATAAAGCTCATCAACCTGATTAGATGCATCCATAATAACATAGATATGTCTTTGATGAAGAGGTAAATATTTGCCTCCAATAAATCCAACTGTTTTATTTTTTGCCATTTTGTTCTTTTTCAAGTTTCCTCTAATTATAATAACCATACATTGCATTTACTAAAAATGCAGTCCACATAACAAGCATGCTAACTTGATTACCATCTCTTAAAAAAATGTAAACCCACATTACAATTGAGAATACATCAACCATAATCCAATAAAACCATTGATCACTGTACCTATAAGTTAAAAGTATTGTAGCTATAATTGAAAATATAGTTGTTAATGAATCTACGAATGGTAAAGTGCCCCCTAAAAATTTTAAGAATAGGCCAAGATCTAATATTAATATTAAAGAGATAAAAAACCATATTATTTTATCTTTCCATTTCAAACTTCTTACTAAAACTCTTTCTGAAATTTTTATTTTTTTATAATTTTTTTTCCAATAATAAATTCCTGGAAATGTCATAGGTAAAAAATATAACATGTTCAAACCTACATCTCTATAATATCTGCTCTGCCATGCGACATAAGAATAAGTAAAAATATTTATTAATCCCCAGTAAAAACTACTTAATTTTCCTTTTGCAGTCAAAACTACGCACAGCATTCCAGTTATTGATGCAGTAAAACCAATCCAAGTATCATGCCATGCAAAAAATAAATATATGTTTATAGCCGTAAAGGTTAATAACCAAATTCTTTCAAAAGTTGTCCAGTCATTAAAATATTCTTTTAGTTTAGAGATAATATTTTTCATTGTTTTATCACCTCAACTAATTTATCTTTAAGTTTTGAATCAACATCTGTTGATACAAATCTGTTATTTTGATGTTTTTTAAATTTAACTAAACCTTCTCCCAATCCTGATGAAACTGTTAATACATCATACATACAAGCCCTATCTCTTTTTGTATAATCCAGCCATCTTGTTGCACTTTCATATAAAAAATCTCCAAGAGGATTAACTCTTAGTTCACCTAGTTCAAACCTTGTAAAAGACACTCTTTCAGAAACTTCTTTTGTTACCTGATAGATATTCCAAGGTTGTTCTTGAACTTTTTTCCAGGCTTCTAAATCAGCTTTAAAATTATGAGAAGAATCAGAACTCCCCATAACATAAACATTTCTTACATTTCTGATTGTTGGATTTGTTTGTAATTGATTTAATATATTTGTTAAAGGACCTATACAAACTAATCTTGTATCTTTTGTGTAGATAGGATATTGATTATTTTGAAATGATTCATTTAATTCTTCTTTTGTTAATGCAAGTTCTTCAATTCCAGTCCAGTATTTTTTAACTGATTCTTTTGGACCTTTTTCTCCTGCAATAATTGGAACATTAACTCCTAAAAGCCTTTCTAATTTTTTTGTAACTTTTGCACGAATAATTGTATTTCCAATTACTGTTGAAATTGCTTTAACATCACAATAAAGATTTCTTAATACATATGATAATGCAAAAAGATCATCGCAGTCTGTTCCTGCATCTGTGTCTATGACCAGTTGTGTCTTCATTTTGCATAACTCCTTTGATATTTTTCAGCAATTGCTAAAAATAAATTTAATGCAGAGATAACAGGAGTTCTTTCTTGGCATACATCATCACCCAGCATAACTGTTCTGTAACCCATTCTAAGAAGATTATCAACATCCCCTATTTCTTCGCAAGTTGGTTCTGGACCTTTTGCAAGTGATTTAAAAATTCTTGAAGCAACAATTGCATCTTTATCTTTTTCTAATATTTTTTCTAGTCCATCAATTATTAGATGAGGCCAATGCACCTGCATAAATAAATCTCCTCTTGCAGCCATCAGCCTGCAATCTCCATTATATTTTTGGGTAACATAATCTAATCCTTTTTTAGATTCAATTTTAGCTACAACACTAGCATTTGCATTATATTTTCTAAACTCTGTAATATCTTCTGGATTTTCAACAAAAGAAAGCATGTACTTATTAATTCCAACTTTATTTCCAGCTTCAATATATTCTTTATCTTTGTCAGTTAAATATCCCTTGATTTTTAAAGTTGGATGAATAATTGTAACAGATTCACCAGGGCCAACAACTCTTCTAGGCCCCTCCTGCATTATTAATCTGTTACCATCAACTTCTAAAACAGTTGCAACTTCATCTCTTTCTGAGAAATAAGCTTTGCAAGGAGTATAAACCTCAAGTTCATGTGATAATACAATCTCTGTAAATGGTGGAACACCAAATGTTTTTACTCTTAATTGCCTGCATTTTAAATCAATCCATAAATCTTTTCCAAAACTTTTTGCCTGTTCATTTAATCTTTTTAATAATTCTTCATAGCTCTCTTTTACCGGCATAACTGTGTTTAATCTAATTCCACTTACAATTGGATGTTTTAGCACCTCTACTATGTAAGGTGCATATGGTGGTATTGTTGTTATTGCTTTTATTTTTTCTGTCATTTTTTCTCTCTCCTTTATATTTTTATTTTATTTCACACTACTCTCACCCCTATCTCCCTATTCTCAAAATTTAAAAATAAAAAAAATAAAAAAAATAAATTTTTAATCCACCAAAGACTTTGTTCTCCTTGATGGAGCTGGAAGTTTTAAAACTGATTTTGCAGATGGATCTACATCAATATGTCTTAAAGACTTATGAACTGCGGATTTAACAGCAGGGTCATCATGTCTCGCATCAAGACTCTTTCCAAAATCCATGTACTCCCCCCAATGTTTTGCAACTAATCCCATTCCAATGTCAACTGCTCTTTGATATCCAGGCATTCTACCATCTTCTCCATCTATTTCAAAAGGCAGTTCAATTACTCTTTGAAGTCCAATTACACTTCCCCATCTACCTCTTACTTCTTCTGTCACATTTAGCTCATCATTTCCATAATGCTTTTGAAGGAAATAGACATTGAATTTTTGCATTAAATTTTGCCACATTACTTTTGATTCTAATCCTGAATCAATTTTATCTCCGATAAAATGCTTTACCTGTTTAGGATTAATTCCATCATAGAATGTTTCATCACCATAAATTAACAAAAATGGTGAAGTTGCATTAGGTGTTTTACAATGAGTATCCATAAAATGACCAAAAAGTTCATAACTTTCAGTTATATGTCCTCCGCCTCCGCCTTCACAGCCTAGTGCTTTTAGATTTGCTTCAAGTTGTTTAATGTCCTTTGAAAAATCAGTTACTTGCAAAGGATAATTATCACAAGTTGCATCTCCTATTGCTGCAAATGCAATCTCTATATTAGGACGATATTTTGCAAGAGTCTGATATAATAATGGCAATCTATCAAAGATTTCTCCAGGCCAGCTTGACATTGAACCTGTTACATCAACAGCAATAATTAAAGGATCTGTACTATCACTTGACAAAACTTTTCCTTTTGCATCGACTAAAGACATGTCAGGAGTCCTTGAAAAACTATAGGTTCTTGGTCCTGTTGCACCAGCATCCACTGCTGCTTTATCATATTTAGCTCTTGCTGAACCAAAATCATAACTTCCTTTTCCTTTCCATGATTTAGGACTTGCTCCTCCCCAACCATACATTTTATTTTACGTTTTACCGTCACCTCCTTTCATTAATTTGACTATATCTGAAGCATGTCTTCTTCCAAATACTTCATATCTAACATCAGAAATTTTTTCAAGAGGATTTTCTCTTTCCCAAGAAGGTCTTTGATTAGGATCATATCTTAAAAGACTCTGACAAAATTCAACAATAGGTTTTGGAGTATCATCTCTAAAACTTTTTTTAAAAGTATCTCCACCTAAAGCCCTTAGCATTACAATTCCAACACCATAAATATCAGATTCAGGAATAGGGGGCTTTCCTTGTATTAATTCAGGGGCAGCATATTTTGGAGTATAACCAACTGGTTTAGAATCTCTTTTTGGTTTATAGCTTGCAATTCCAAAATCAATTAATTTTATATCATGTTTTTGAGGTTCAACAAAAACATTTTCAGGTTTTACATCAGAGTGAATAACACCATTTGCATGAGAATATAACAATGCTCCTAATAATCTTTCAGTTATCCAACAAACATCTTCTGGATGTATTGGACCTTTATTTGCAACGATTTCTTCAAGAGTTTTTCCGTCTATGTAACTTAAAATCATTACAGCAGAATTTCTGTCAGTTTCAAAAAAATCTTTTATACTAGGAATAGAATGATATTCATTTAATTTCCATAATAATTTTGCTTCATATCTAAGTAAATCAACATCTGCTCTGCTTGCATTTATATTTTGTTTTATACAAGCTTTTTCACTTAAATATAAATGCTCTGCTTGAAAGATTCTTCCAAATCCCCCTTCACCAATTTGTTTTAATACTCTATAGTTTCCAACAGTTGCCATTATATCTCTCCTGCATGAGCTTTTTGCTCAGACAAATTTTCTTCTTCAGAATAATTAATTCCATGAGAGAGAGTTGCAAGTGTCGCAAGTCCAAACTCATTTCTAAATCTATCAACAATTCCGTTTTTTTCTAAATATTCTACAACAGCAGAAGGAACTAAGTTTTTCCAGTCACTAAATCTTGCTATTTCAACTCTTACTTCTGTAGAACGAACTTTCACCCTTCTATCCCTTGAGATTATTTCATAGGGAAGCAATAATTTGTAATCATCTTTTAATAATCCCCTTACAAAATCATTTCCTGAAATAAAATAATCCAGTTTTCCAAATTTATCAACAATATATTTTTTCCATTCTTTTCCATCACTAAATTCAGGAACATGTGCAAAATCTGGCACAGAAAATATTTCAAAGTTTGAAAATCTAGGTGAAAGAACAGACCTAATCATTTCTTCTGATTCTTCTGCTGTAAAAGGATTTCTCAGATTATATTTATTTGAACTTCCTATTCCAATTAAAACATGATTTGCATTTTCACATGCAGCTTCAAGTAAAGAATAACCTCCATTATGAAGAGGTTTAAATCTTCCAATAAATCCTACTCTACCAAATTTAGTTTCCATTTTTTCCTCCAAATTCATTTAAATAAATTCTTAGAATTCTTCTATGATGATCTGGAAAAGCCCAGATTGGTTTATCTAATAGACTTGCTATTTCTTCTAGTGTGAAAACTCTTGCTGATTTTGCATCTTCATTTTCTTGAGGTTTTAAAATCCCTTTTCCTTCTCCTGTATAGGCTATACTTGCAATAAATGCTCTTGGATCTTGAGTTGGTTCTGAAAAAACACAAAGAGGTTTATTTGGAGAATCAAGAGTTATGTCAAGACCTGTTTCTTCTCTTGCTTCTTTTATTGCATTATCTTCTAAAGTTAAGTATTCTGCCATTCCTCCCGGAAGTGCTAAGCCTAAAGGAGGAAATTTTCTTTCAATTAAAACAATTCCGTTTTTCCTTCCATTATCATACCTTATTAATATATCTGTTGCTGCATAAGGTCCTTGATATTCTTCTCTTAAATATTCTCTAAATGTTCTGTATTTTTGTTTATTTAAGTTTGGCATTTTATATTTTGTATAGCTCTCGCTAAGTTTGAATTTATTTTTATTAATCATTAAACTTTATACTCCAAAGTTATTTTTGGAATAGGTGGACTGATGATCTCTGCTTTTGCTTTTGCAATTTCATTTCTTCTGAATATATCATAAATTAATTCTTCAGTACAAGAAAATTTACTAACACCAAAATTTTGATTATATTTTTTTAATTGTTCTCTTCCTAATTCTAAAACTTGTGGATGAATGTACAATTCTTTTTCTGAAAATCCCTGCAAGATTCCTTCTGAAACTAGTTCTACCATTTCATATTCATAGCCAAGATCTTTAAAATCAGTCTGTCCAGGTTCAAGTCCTGCTGTTGGAGTTCTATTTGCTAAATCTTTAAATCCTAGATAACCAGCCATTTCTCTCACAAGTCTTTTTGGTAATGCTCCTATTGGACTTAAATGAACAGCCCCATCACCAAACATTGTATAATAACCAACACCAAAATCTTCATCCCTATTTCCAGTTCCAAGTAATAATTTTTTTTCTGTAGCAGCTTTTTGATGTAATACTACTGCTCTTATTTCTGACATTAAATTTCCCCTATGGAATTTTGATCCTGATGTATCTGGATTTGTTGACTCATAAGCATTCACAATATTTTCAATATTTCTTACTTCATATCTGATTCCAAGTCTATTTGCAACTTTAATTCCATCTTCTTTATCTGCTGAATGATTAGTATCAGATGGAAGCATATAACCAACTAATTCTAATTTTTGTAATGGACTTCTTGAATTATACTTATCAAATGCTCTTTTTGCAAGAGCTGCTGTTGTTGTTGAATCTACCCCCCCTGAGATTCCAATAACTCCCCCATTAT
>JAGVIM010000095.1 GCA_020056045.1 Nanobdellota archaeon
ATTAGTAATCTCTGCAATTTTACTTTTTGTTTCATTCAAATCATTTCTATTCTTGCAAATTATTCCCTTTGAATCAACAAGAACTACATTTTTAAAACCATATTTTAAAAGAAGCCTTGTTATTGCTGTTCCTGCTGCTCCTGCACCATTAATCACAATTTTGACTTCTTCTTTATTCGAACCTCTTATCTTTAGGGAATTTATTAGTCCTGCTAAAACAACAACGGCTGTTCCGTGTTGATCATCATGCATAACAGGAATTCCTAAATCTTGAAGTGCAGCTTCTACTTCAAAACATTCAGGCGCTTTAAAATCTTCAAGATTAATTCCTCCGAAAACAGTTGAAATATTTTTTATTGTTTCAATATTTGTTTTTACATCTTGTGATTTTAAACAAATTGGAAAAGCATTAATATTTGCAAGTTCTTTAAAGATTATTGCTTTACCCTCCATCACAGGAAGACTTGCCTCTGCCCCTATATTTCCTAAACCAAGTACTGCAGAACCATCTGAAATAACTGCAACTGAATTTCCTTTTATTGTATAATCATAAATTTTTGATTTATCTTTTGCAATTTCCTTACAGGCTTCAGCAACTCCCGGAGTATAAGCTAGAGAAAGATCTTCTTTAGTTTTAAGAGATATTTTTGATTTTATTTCAAATTTTCCTTTTAATTTTCTATGAAGTTCAAGCGACTCTTTTTGTATGTCCATTTTAAATTAATAAATATAAATAAATGAGTATATATAGATTATTGATTTAAAATTCTTAGAAATTATTTTTTCTTTTTAGAATTGCTCTTAAGATTATTTTTTAACTTAGCTTTAGAACTAAAATCCATTTTTGAAAATAAATAAATATAAAGTATTTCTAAAATACCCCAAGTAGTTGCTACTAAAATTATAACAAACCAAAGTGGTTGATTCTTTTTTGAGGATTTCCATAAAGCCAATCCCTTCCAAACCAAGGACCAAACACCAATTATTGTTAACAAAATAATAGCTAAATTTTTTGAAATTCCAAATAGGTTACTTATCTGTTCTATAGGATTAAATGTATAAATATCTTCAGGCCCCATTTTATTTTTTTATAATTAAATGGAGATTAATTTATTTATAAATCTTTGTAAATAACCCCTAGCACTTAAAACAATTAAAAAATGGTAACAAAAAAAATATGATTTTTCCGTCGATGTTTATTTTTATATATTTTACAACAGAAATATTTAAATAGTACTATTTTCTTAGAGTATTACAAAAACACAATGCGTTGTGTTTAATAAAAAAGAGGTATACAATGGGTTGTATATCATTAGGTTAAGAGGTAATATATGAAATGTATCTTTTGTGGTTCAGAAACTCATGTTACTGATAAAAGAGAATCTGGTGATGGAACAAGAAGAAGAAGAGAATGTTTAAAATGTAAAAAAAGGTTCACAACTTATGAAAAATCAGAGCAAGGTCGTATAATTGTTGTAAAAAAAGATTCAAGAAGAGAACCTTTTTCAAAAGATAAGATAAGAAATGGTATAATAAGGGCTTGTGAAAAAAGACCAATATCCATTGACACAATAGATAAGATTGTTGAAGAAATTGAAGATAAATTAAAAAAGAAGGGCAAAGAGGTTAAAACTGATTTAATAGGAAAAATGGTGATGAGTAAATTAAAAAAATTAGATAATATTGCATACATAAGATTTGCAAGCGTTTATATGAACTTTAGCAATATTAGTGACTTTAAACTTGCCTTGAAAGAAGTTGATTAAAAAAAATTAATAGTCTATGAACAAATAAAGAGATAATAGTAAAAAAACTAAAAAAAGTAGAAGCTATAACAATTTCGCAAAAGAATCATAAGCCATAACTCAGAATAATACAAAATAATAACTAAATAAAGGGAGGAAAAATGATACCTAAACATATTAAAAAAAGAGATGGAAAAATTACTAAATTTGATCCTGGTAAAATAAAAGTTGCGATTTCAAAGGCTGCTTACAATGTTAATTTAGATGATCCTAATTATGCTATTGAAAAAATTTATTCTATGACTTTAGAAAAATTAGAAGGTTATCAAGGAGATATTCCAAATATAGATGAAATTGAAGATAAAATTTTTGCAGCTTCAAAAGAAGCAGGATTTCAAATTATTGGAAATGCCTACAAAAGTTATAGAGATAAAAGAGCTGAAATTAGAAATTTATTATCAGTTCAAAAGCAAGATGGAAAAAGAAGTACTACTGATGCTGCATTATTAATTGAATCTGATTCAAAGGATACTCTTGATGCATGGGATAAGAAAAAAATAACATCACAATTAGAAGAAGAAGCAGGACTTGAAAGTGATTTGGCAAAAGATATTTCAAAAAAAGTAGAAAATGTTGTTTTTGATTTATATCAAAGAGGTATAAGGAGACTTGAAACAACAGATATCAGATCAATTGTTGATTTAATACTCCGCCAGGAAGGACTTGAAAATCAGAGAAAAAAACAAGCCCTAATAGGAATTCCTAGTACAGATCTTAATGCAATAATATTTTCAAGAAGTAAGGAAAACAGCAATATTGCATCAAATAATCCAGAAGCTGTTAATTTAGAAATTGCTGAAAGAATACAAAAACCATGGGGTCTTGCAAATATATTTAGTGAAGATGTTACTCTTGCTCATTTAAATGGATCTGTTCATTTGCATGATCTTGGATATCCAACAAGAGTTTATTGTTCTTCACATTCAATTGAATATCTTAAAAAATATGGACTAAATAAAATATTGGCTAATTTGGAGTCAAAATCAAATCCACCTAACTCTGCCCTTGTATTAAATCAGCATGTTCAGACATTCCTAGCTTCAATGCAAGCTCATTATGCTGGCGCATTAGGATTTGGTTTCTTAAACATATTTTATGCTTCTTTGTTAAATAGACCTGTTGATGTTATTTACGGTCATTTAAACGGAATTAAAATGAGTTTTGAAAAAAATGATTTAAAAAAATTAATTGAACAGGGTGTTTTAAGTTTAGATAAAGAAAAAGAAAATTATTTTGAAGCAAATTTTGAAAAAAAGGAATTAAGAGATGTTTCTAAAAAAGAGTATGATCAAGTTGCACAAAATCTTATTTTTGCTGCTTCTCAAAATGCATTTTCAAGGGGTGGACAGACTTTATTTATTGACTTTAATGTTCATGCAGGTGTTCCTCATTACTTAAAAAAAGTTCCTGCAGTAGGGCCTAGTGGAAAATATATAATTCAAATGCCTGATAGAAGTATTGTTTTAGTTCAAGAGGTTCCCAGAGTTCAAACTGAAAATCCTAAAGATCCTAAAAATGGTGATGCAGATGATTTAGCATTAGAAGGGCAATTAGCAGGAGGACATATAATTACTTATGGAGATTTAGAACCAAGTGCTCAGAAATTTGCAAAATCAATGCTCGAAGTTTGGATGGCTGGAGATAAAGACGGAAGACCTTTTCATTTTCCAAAATGTGATTTACATGTTGATAAAAATTCATTTGAAGATCCTGATCAAATGGATGTAATAAGACTTGCTGCAAAAGTTGCTGCAAAAAATGGAAGCACTTACTTTATGTTTGATAGAGGAGATGGTGCTGTTCTTGCACAATGTTGTAGATTAAAAGAAAGAGTTGAAGATCCTCAATTATTAAAACATCCGGAAAGATTAAGATTTACAGGATTTCAGAATGTTACTATTAATTTAGCTCAGGCAGCCTATAGGGGAAAAAGTTTTGAAGGAACTTTAATAGAAATAACAAAATTAATGGAAATTGCTTTGAAAGCACATCATCAAAAAGCAAAATTCATGAAACAATTGTTAGAAACAGATGGAAGTCCTATGAGAAATTTAGGAAAAAACAGTGAAGATGGATCTCCTTATATTGATTTAAAAAAATCAACCTACATTATTGGTGTTTGTGGTCTAAATGAAGCTGTTCAGACAATAACAGGAAAACAATTACATGAATGTGAATCAGCCTATAGAACTGGACTTGGAATAATTGCCTATATGTATGGAAAATCACAGGACTTTAAAGAAAAAACAGGACTTAAATTTGTTATTGAAGAAACTCCTGCAGAATCTACAACAAGAAGATTTGCAAAGGTTGATTGGAACCATAAGATATGGGGAGAAGCTGCGAGAAAAGTAATAAAGGGGACAAAAGAAAATCCATATTATTCAAATTCAATACATGCTGCTCCTGATGCAGATATTTCAATGATTGATAGAATTGAAATGCAATCAAGATTCCATGATCCTTTTATCCAGGCTGGTGCAATTGTCCATGATTATTTAGGAGAACAAAGGCCTGAATGGCAAACAATACTTAACATGGTTAAAAATACAATGGAAAAAACAAATTGTTCTCAGTTAGTATTTTCTCCTACATTTACTGAATGTGGTAATTGTGGAAATATTATTGATGGTGAAAAAGAGCTTTGTACAAATAATCAATGCAGTAATAGTAAAGAAGAAACATTAAATAGAGAAACATTTAAGGTTGTTACAAAAATAGTTGGATATAATAGTGTTGTTGCAAATTGGAATGGATCTCAAAAACAAATTTATGCAGATAGAAAAAGAGCTGAAAAATTTTATGGAAATTCTCCTGGAAGAGATATGAGTTGGTTGTATAATCCTAATGAACATGAAAAATTAACAATTATGGAATTTGGGAAAAAAGAATGTCTTAATTGCGAAAAAGTTAAAAAAGAAATTGAAACACTAATGCAAAATCCAGAATTTAAAGAAAAAGTTGAGTTTAGAACATATTATCTTGATAGTGGAGAAATTCCCGGACTTGTTCAGGCTGCAATGTATAATGTTCCTTTTGACTCTGTTCCAACTATTGTTGTTGCAGGAAAAACAAACTATTGGAAAAAGACATGGGAATATGGTGTTGATGATAATAGTTGTGAAAATGGTGTTTGTGG
>JAGVIM010000180.1 GCA_020056045.1 Nanobdellota archaeon
AGAACTTAGTGAGAATAAACCTTATACTGATCTTGATTGCCAGGCAAAACAATCAAGTGCAAGACTTGAACAAAACAAAACAAGAGTTAATGAAGCTGAAAGAGAGGCAAGTGAAAAACTCCCTATATATAAAAATAATAGATTATTTAGCTATCTTGCAGGAAGAGGATTTGGAACTCCTGAATATCAAGAAAGTCATGGAAATCTTGTAAGGATGTTGGATTCATGGGTTGCAAGAGTTGTTAATTATAGAGATGCTAAAAAATGTTATGATTTCTTAAAATCAATGCCTGAATTAATGAGATCTGAAGTTGAAAAAAGACAAAAAGAACTTGAAGGTATTGTCCAACAAATGAGAATAATAGAAGATGAGGGTGGTAAAAAACATGGGCTTCCAAAAGTTCTTGAAGAAGGAGAAAAAATAGGCAAGAAAAGGGCTGTAGTTATAAATAATGTAGATGAACAAAATAAATTGTATGATAAATATTCTCAAGAAAGAAAAGAGATTGATAGTAAAAAAGATCCTTATTATAATGATGCTGTTCAAAAACTAAAAGCATATCTTAAAGGAGAAAAAATAGATGAATTAAAAAGAAGAGCAAGAGAAACTCCTGGAACAGAAGATGATAGATTGGTTGGAAGAATTGAAGAAATTGATGCAACAGTTAAAGATTTAAAAGATAAGGCAAAAAAATCTAAAGCAAGCAGAGAAGCTTATGAAGAAAAATTAAGAGGATTAAAAAAAATAGATAGTGATTTTACTTCAAAAGATTTTGAATCAGGAAGGTCTTATTTTCCAGATAGTTTTGATGTTGGAGATTTTTTAACAGGATATCTTCTTGGAAAATATGATTCTAGACATATTTGGAAAAATTTAGAAGATAATCAAAATTTCAGACCTGTTGAACATCACCATCAATCTTCAAGTTATGATTATGGTGGAGGCTCAAATTATAGTGGGGGGAGCAGTCATAGTGACAATTCAGGTTCAAGCTGGTCAAGTGGTTTGGGACTTGGAGGCGGAGGTGGTGGATTTTCAAGTGGTGGTGGATTTGGCGGCGGGGGGTTCTCTAGTGGAAGTGGATTTTAATTATTAATAAAAATAAATTATTAAATATTATAGGTTCAACACCTCTAAGAATATATTTTTTGTTATCTTATAATCTTAAGCAAGAGTTATAGTAAATCACTTTAATTTTCGGAATTTACTACTGTGATTTTCTATCTATCCAATAACAAAATTTTTACAAAAATTTATGTTATTAGATATAAGTTGATTAAAATGTTAATCATAAACATTTACTCCACTCATCTTCATATCTCTTAGAAGATTATGATAACAATGTCAATTAAATTATAAATAATGAGATTTATAGATTAATTATTTCTTATTTTTTTCTTCCATCTCTCTAAGCTTCATCCTTATTATTTTTCCAGAATTTGTTTTGGGTAAAGATGGAACAAATTCTATTTCTTTTGGATAGGCATGTCCTGCATAGTTTTGTTTTACAAACATAGACAGTTCATTTTTTAATTTTTCAGTTGGTTCTATGCAATCATTGAGAATTATGAATGCTTTTATTATTGCTCCCTTTAGTTCATCTGGAATTCCTATTACTGCTGCTTCTTTTACAGAAGAATGTTTTTGCAGAATATTTTCAATTTCTAAAGGAGATACTCTTTCTCCTGATGTTTTAATAATATCATCTTTTCTTCCTACAAAAAAGAAATAACCATCTTTGTCTAATGTTGCAGAATCATTTGTTCTAAACCAACCTGATTTAAAATAATCTTTAAACATTTGTTTATGATTGTAAATTCCAATCATTAAAGAGGGAAAGTCTGGCTTTAGTGAAATAGTGTTATCAATTATTTTAGCAGTTATTCCTGGAATTGCTTTTCCTAATGTTCCTGGTTTTTTCTTCACTCCATTCCAAGTCGCAATAACCATTGCCCCTGTTTCTGTTTGCCAAAAAGTATCATTAATATCAATACCTAACTTTTTATAAAAATCATAGACACTTTTATTTAATGCTTCCCCTACTGAACAAACATTTCTTACTAACTTTAAATCATCTGATTTTATTATAGATTTAAATAATCTAAATACTGTTGGAGCAGTATAAATAACTGATATTTTATTTTTTTTCATGAACTCTATCCAGTTTTTTGCATCAAAATGAGATTCTAGAATATAAGTTGAACAACCAATTGATAATGGAGCTAAAATTCCATATATTGTTCCTGTTACCCAGCCAGGATGGGCAGTACACCAGTAATTGTCTTCTGGTTTTAAATCTAAAACTAATTTTGCAGTATAATGTTGTTGAATTAAAGCTTGATGTGGAATCTCTATTCCGGCAACAGGTGTTCCTGCTGTTGAACTTGTAAAAATAATTACAGCAGTATCTAATTTATTTTTTAAAACAGTTTTAAATTCAGTTGATTGTTTTTTTAATTTATTTTTATATTCATCTTCATCAATAATTATAATATGTTTTAAAGTTGGAACTTTTTTGTTAATGTCTTTTGGAATTCTTTTTGCTAATTCGGAATTTGTAATCAGAACATTTGCATCTCCTCTTTCAAGTCTAAGCTCAAGCCCTTGTTCTTGAAATGCTTCAAATAGAGGTAAAGCAATTGATCCTTGCTTTATTGTTCCTAAAATAGAAAAATACATTTCAGGTATTTTTGGAAGAAATATAAAAATCCTGGAGGAAGGCTTGATGCCTTGGGCATTGAGAAGATTTGCAAACTTATTTGTTTCTTCTTGTAGTTGTTTATATGTGTATGTTTTAATCTTATGATCTTCAAAAGATAAAGCTAATTTATTTGGTGTTTTTTCTGCATGTCTATCAATACAGCTTTCAATTATATTCATTTTATCATTATGAATAATTATGTCTTTTTCATGTTCTTTCCAAAATGGATTGTAAGATTTCATTTTTTTACTCCTAATTTTTTAATTTCAACTGTTGTTTGATAGATAAATGCTGCTGCATTTCCCCATACAATAAACAACCATATGGGAATATTAATAAAATTAGTATAAGAATAACTCCAGACATTAAAATAAATTGCTATCATCTCTGAAATTGGTCCCCATAAAGCTCCAAACAAAAATACTATTAATGTTAAACTAGATCTCCATTTAATAAGTGCTATTAGAGATATTAAAATGAGTAAAATGGTTGCTAGCCAAATATTTTTATTAAAAATTATTGGAATTAAGAGGGTTAAAATTGCAAAACCTACGTTAAAAATTATATTTAGGTATTCTCTTCTAATTATTCTCTCTTCTTTTTTTACAAATTTATTTAATGATTTTTTATTTTTCATCTCTTCATTATTTCTTTATTTACATAGTTTAAACATACTTTTTTATCTGGAAAAGTCAAGAGTGAAAAGGCTTTATCAAAATCAAGCCATTTATATCCTGAATGTTCCCTTTTATCAAATTTAATACTTTTACTCTTTATTTCTGCTGAAAATAATTGATAGGTCTGACCTATAAAACCCACTCTATCTTTATATTCCTTATCATATTTATATTTTCCATTTAGTTTATAGGATTTTAGATTAAGGGGTTTTTGGCCTGTTTCTTCGGTAAGTTCTCTTATTGCAGTTTGTTTTAAGGACTCTCCTGGTTCAGCTCCTCCTTTTGAAAATTCCCAACCTTTCCAATGCAGCTTTCTTTTAAGAATTAGATAAAGTATCTTACCTTTTTCCTTTCTATAGGTTACAATAAAAACACCTTTTCTGTATTTACCTTTCATTTTTCCTCTTTTTATACTTACTAATTTTTATTAATACAACTAACTTAATAAGTTATGGCTTCTGTTGATTGAGCTTTGGCTTTTGTTTATCAACTCTTGCTTTTCATAAACATCTCTTAAGTCAATATATTACTAATATTTATTAATTAATAAGATTTAGTAGTTATAAAGTTTTGGAAAACATAAACAGAAGTTTTAAATAACTGTTTTTATTTTATCAATTATCAAATTGGGGTTATTTATGAGACTAAATATTTTAATTGGTGGTAAGGCAGGGCAGGGAATAAATAAAGTTTCTCAAATTGTTTCAAGAGTTTTAAATAAAATTGGTTATTATACTTTTAATTATAGAGACTATCAAAGTCTTATTCGTGGAGGCCATAATTTTAATGTTTTGTCTATTTCTGATAAAAAAATTGGAAGTATTGAATCAAAATTAGATGGAATTATTGCCTTAGATGATAAAACTATTGAACTGCATAAAAATGAATTAAAAAAAGAAGGATTTATAATAAAATGTGGGGATTTTTGTACAATTGGAAAAAATGTTAATATTGCTCAGGCAGGTGGCTTGATTAAAATACTTGGGATTCAAAAGGAAAATCTAATTGAAGAAATAAAAAAAGAATTTGGGGATAATAAAGAAGCTATTGCAGCTGCTGAAGATGGTTATAAAACAAAAAACAGCAAGTTCAATCTTGAAAGATTGAAGAACAAAATAGTGAACAAGATAGCAATAATGAGTGGAAGCCAGGGAATCTCCAAAGGAGCTATTGATTCTGGAATTAATTTATATCTTGCCTATCCAATGACTCCTGCAACAGCTGTGATGCATGAGTTGGCAAGTAAACAATTTGATAATAGTTCAGGTACAAATTTGATTGTATTTGAAGCTGAAAATGAAATTTCTGTTGCAAATGCAGGACTTGGAGCTAGTTTTACAGGTGCAAAGGTTATGATTGGAACTGCTGGAGGCGGATTTGATTTAATGACAGAGGCTTTAAGTTTTCAAGGAATGGCTGAAATTCCTTTAGTTGTTTATCTTGCTTCAAGACCAGGACCTGGAACAGGAATTCCAACTTATTCATTACAAGATGATTTAGATGTTGCATTAAGAGGAGGACATGGTGAATTTCCAAGAATAGTGATTGCTCCTGGAGATCCTATTGAATGTATTGAAAAAACAAATGAGGCCTTTTATTTAAGTGAGAAGTTCAATGCTCTTTCTATTATTTTAAGTGATAAACATCTTGCTGAAAGTGAATTTTCAACAGATAGAAAACCAAATAAAATAATTGATTTTAAAATAACAAGAAAAGTTCCTGGAGAAGGAATTGTAAAAGCAAGTAGTTATGAACATGATAAATTTGGAAATACAACTGAAAATTCTGCTATTGCAAAGAAAAATGCTGATGAAAGATTAAAAAAATATGATGAAATAAAAAAAGATGTTAAGAAGTTTGAAATGATTAAAATTTATGGAAATAAAAATGCTAAAAATCTTATTATTGGCTGGGGTTCTACTAAAACAGTTATTTTAGATGCACTTGATGCTATTGATGGAAGTATTGAAAATCCTTTAAAAGGAAAATACAAGTTCTTGCAAGTTTTGTATATGAAACCTATTTCTGATGAAATAAAAAAAGAAATTGAAAAAGCAAGCAAAGTTATTCTTGTTGAAAATAATGTTACAGGTCAGCTTGGAAGATTAATAAGAGAGAAAACAGGAATTGCAATAAAAAATAAAATTTTAAAATATGATGGAAAGCCGTTTACAAGTGATGAATTAAAAGAGGAGATTTTGAAGGTAAAATGACAAAACAAAAGGTAATAATGGTTCATGGATGGGGAGGAAATAATGAAGATGGATGGTTTTTACCATTAAAGGAAGAATTAGAAAAAGAAAAAATGATTGTCATTAATCCAAATATGCCTGATTCTCCTAACCCTAAAATTAATAGCTGGATTAATGAATTAAAAAAAGTCTCTGGAAATATTGAAAAAAACACATATTTTATTGGCCATAGTATTGGATGCCAGACTATAATAAGATTTTTAGAAAAATCAGATAATAAAATTGGTGGAGCAATCCTAATTGCAGCTTGGTTTAATTTAACAGATGAGACTTGGAACGAAAAATATACAAGAGAAATAGCAAAACCCTGGATTGAAACTCCTATTGATTTTAATAAAGTTAAAAATAATTGCAAAAGAATTTTGGTAATTCTCTCAAAAGATGATCCATATGTTTTAGTTAATAATGCAGATATTTTTAAAAAAGAATTAAATGCAAAGATAGTATTAATAGAAAATAGAGGACATATTGAACAACTGAATAAAAAAGAAATAAATAAAATTGTAGAGTTTATAAAAAATGACAACTCAAAATAAAATTGAAATAGGAACAAAAGAAGAAATAACCTGGTGCCCGGGATGTCCGAACTTTTTAGTGTTAGCTGCATGGAAAAATGCACTTGCAAAACTAATAAAAGAAGGATATAAGCAAGAAGATTTTGTAATGTGCACTGGAATAGGTTGTCATCCTAAAATTTATGATTATCTTAATATATCCGGAGTTTATGGATTACATGGAAGAGTATTACCTGTATGTTTAGGAATGAAATTAGGAAATCCAAACTTAAAAGCACTTGGTTTTTCAGGTGATGGAGATGCTTATGCAGAAGGAATGGAACATTTTATTCATGCTGCAAGATATAATGCAGATATAACTTATTTTGTTGCTGATAATCAAAATTTTGCTCTTACTACTGGACAACCAACACCAACTTCTCCTCAAGGATTTAAGAGCAAAGCAGAACCTGCTGGAGAATATAATATGCCATTAAATCCTGTTAAACTTGCACTTGCTGCTGGAGCAAGCTTTATTGCTAGAATAAATCCAAAGGATTTGGTTCATAGCCAGGAAATAATTGAAAAAGCAATAAAACATAAAGGATTTGCATTTGTAGAAAGTGTTCAGGATTGTTTAATATTTAATATGAATAGTAAAGACTTAGTTCCTTTAATGTATAAAGTTGATAATAAGGATAAGAAAAAAGCTCAGGAACTTGCTGATGAATGGGATTATGATAAAAAAGATGGAAAAATTCCAATTGGAATTATTTATCAAGAGGAAAAACCAATTCTTGAAGAAAAATGGCCACAGCTAAAAAAGTTAAGAGAAAGTGGAAAGGGCAGGAAAAGCATAAAATAACATCAAGCAAAGTTTTTTATATAAGTTTTATTTAATAAAAATAAGAAAAAGGGATTTAAAATGAGGAAAAAAGTTGGATGGATTTGGATTATGGGTGCAATAGTTTTGTTTATTGCAAATTTTTTTACTTTAGGAAACCAAATTTTTATCATAGCAAAATGGGCGAGCATAACAAGCACTTTAATTGGTTTTGTTGCAT
>JAGVIM010000043.1 GCA_020056045.1 Nanobdellota archaeon
GTAAGAATCATAACTGGGAAGTTGTAGGAATTTATACTGAGCAGGTATCAGCTTTTAAGAAAGATGTTAAACGAGAGCAGAGAGATATTGTTGTTGAGAAAGCAAGATTAGGAGAAGCACAGCATATTGTTGTTTGGGCATTTGATAGGTGGGTTAGGAATAGAGACACACTGGTAGAAGATGTTACAACTTTGATTAATTATGGCTGTCAGTTGCATAGTGTAAAAGATGCATGGCTAGAAAGCGTTAACATAGAAGGACCATTAGGTAAGACTATCAGAGAGTTTCTATTGGGATTGGTTGGAAGCCTGGCAGAGATGGAGTCTAGTAGGAGAAGTGAGCGTATATTTCTAGGCAAACAAAGAACTAAGAAGAGACAAGGCAGGAAACCATTGAAGTTGGATACTGAATTAATACTTGAGCTGCATAAGAAAGGACTATCTTCTTATAAGATAAGTGAGGAATACAACCAACTCCACAAGCCACATATCTCCCACATGACTATTTACAATCTAATTAAAAAACAAGATAAACTGAAAGGGGGTAAATAATAAAATGCGTTTCTGTTTAAATATGGGAGAATCAGATACTTGCGAAGTCAAAAGAATAAAGATTGGTAAGAAAATCTACAACAGGGTAGATGACTACTTTGATGTTAATGAGAGATGTCATGATTGCGGAATACTTAACAAGAAAGGTAACATACATCATATGGGTTGTGATATGGAGATGTGTCCTAAATGTGGAAAACAATTATTAATCTGTCAAATGTTTGGCGATTGTGATTTTAAGGACTTTGTTGATTGAGTATAAATAAATTATGATGCCCTTTACAACTAGTATTTTGTTTAGCAACTTCCTTATGAAATAATTTTTAAATTATTTTACATTTTCCTAAGGAGTTTCTTATTATTAGTTAGAGTGACTATGTTTGTGAGATAGCCAGATAGGATTTGCCAATTAATCAATACTAGAGGGCATAATGCTGAAAATTTGTAGGCCATCATCATCTTTTTATTATAGGATACTCATAAGAGTATCTTATCGGAGAAATCCTTTTAAACTTTAGTAGGGTAAGCTTAATATAAAAAAGGGTGAAAAACCCGACGAGGAACATAAAAATGTCAAGAAGACCCTATTATAAAAAAACAATTTATTACGACGAAACTTTTGTTCAAGACATAGAGTTATTTGAGAAGTTAATTATGCATGACTCACAATTGAATCAAATAAAACTTCAGAATGACCAACAAAGATTTTCGATAATGATGCGTATATTAATAAGGAGCTATAATCGAAATCACGCTCCGATTTCTACACCAAAGGTTGTTGCCAAAGAGATTAAGAATGAAACAATAACAAAAGATAAATAAAAGAGGTGAAGATGAGACCTTGCTATATTCAAATTAAGAAGGGAGAGAAAGTTCCTACAAAAAGAGGCAGAAGAGAAAGAACTGACTGGCATCTATTAGAAACAATGCAATATGAAGACACTGCTCGATTGTTTGTTTCTTTAGGTGGAGAACCAATTGAAACAGACTTTGATTTTATTAAAGCCATCTATGATGAATATGGGGAAGGCATTTATTCTTGTGTAGCTGGGAAGAAAGGCAGAAGAGGATTCTGGAGTTTCCTTTTGTTTGAAATTAAAAAAGACGGAACATGCTTTAGATTTTTTAGAAACAATCCTTTTGATAAAAGACGAAGACAGAAGAGGAATGATATTATTGCTGAGTTAAGTGAACTTCAAAGCGAGGTTCCTTTGACTGATGCTGCTGAAATAGAAAAGCAGATTGATGATGAGTTTATAGGAGAGGAATTTGACCAAATGTTAAACAAGATCTTTATTGGTGGTAAAAGATATGGACCTTTTCCCTACCTGCGCTCTACTATGAAAGTCGGTAAGCATGAGAACCTTAAACCTAAGCAACAGCCTACCCCTAATTTCTGGGGACTGGGGGAGAAGACTGAAGAGGAAATTGAGCGAGAGGAAGAACAAAGACAAGCAGATGAAGAAGAACAGAAAAGATTTGCTGATTCTTTTAAATTATTTCCCGATGCAGAAGAAGAGTAATTGGGATACAAATAAATAATAGTGTAGATTTATTTTATTATGAAAATCATTATAACTATTAAGGATAAGAATTTAGACAAGACGGTAGATGATGTTTTAAATATAGGTTCTATGTTACAAAAGAAGTATAAAGGTTTTAAGGTGGGTAGATGCAAGTGTATGGAAGATGGAACTATGTTAATACTGGAGAGGCAATCGGAAGATTTATAAACATTCATTAATAATGAATAATTATTCACTTTAAGTGAAAGATATAACATGATACCTAAGAACACAAAGAAGATAATACTCTACTTACTGAGGAATTTAGAATTAGTTAATATCAATCAGATTTCTAAGTTATTGAATATTAGTGTGGGGAGTTCATTTAAAATTCTTAAAGAGCTTGAGAAGAATAAGATTGTCATATCCTCCGAGTTAGGAAATGCAAAATTCTATCAAATTAATCTCAATAATGAAGAGACAATAAAATGGTGTGAAATTCTTTTATCAGAAGAAAGAAGAAACCTAAACGGATACTCAAAGATTTATGCAGAAGAAATACAAAAATTTGAACACGCTGAGCCGATTATATTATTTGGTTCTGTTTTAACTAATAAGGATTTTAATGATGTGGATGTTCTGTTTATAACAAATAAACCTAAAGAGGTTACAAAATTTTGTTTAAATCTATCTAAAATTAGAACTAAACCAGTTGTTCCATTGATACTGAAGAAAGAAGATTTTATTAAAGAGATTAAAAATAATAAAGAAGTAGCTTTAAATATCTTAAAAACAGGAGCTATATTAAGAGGAGAATCAGTATTATTAAAGATGTTAAAAAATGTCAAACAACAAAGATAGGTTAAGTTGGTGTCTTGAAAGTGAAAAGAGGATGAGAAAGATTAAACCAAATGACAAACTTTCTAAAGAGCATATTGAGAAGGCAAAGCATAACTTAAAGGCAGCTGATTATAATGTTCAAGGACACTTTGATGATTGGGCAGTATCTCAATCTTACTACGCTATGTATCACTCACTTTTAGCAATTCTGTTTAAGAAAGGCTTTGAATCAAAGAATCACGAGTGCACAATAAGCACAGTAGAATTTTTAATTGAAACTAAAGAAATTAATCTGAGTATGGAAGATATGTCTTTTATCAGAACAACTGAACAGATGACAACTAAAGATGCAAAATCATTAAGAGAAGAATTTCAGTACGGCACAAAAACAGATGTAAATAAAGTCCTACTTACTGAACTCCTACAAAAGTCAAAAGCAATAGTTGAAAAGATAGAAGTTATGTTAAGTGAGATGTGATTTGAAGAAATAAAATAATAATCAAAATTGATTAGATGTTT
The DNA here is from genome assembly GCA_020056045.1 of Nanobdellota archaeon. Taxonomy (GTDB): domain Archaea; phylum Nanobdellota; class Nanobdellia; order Pacearchaeales; family GW2011-AR1; genus ARS1285. The sequence goes on from JAGVIM010000043.1 coordinate 3,416, forward strand.
TAAAATTATGAATTAATCTTTTTCTGTTCTACACTCAATAAAACTTTTTATCAATTTAACTAGAACCTCTGTTTTTGATTTATCAACATCTATACACTTCTTTGAGAATATTTTCCACAAATCAGTGTCAATGAAGAAACTAACTTGTCTTTTCGACTTTGCTATGTAGTAATCTACAAATCTTTATATATAAGTAAATACTAGAAATCTATATCTCTACATTAGTAGTATTTTGTAGTTAAAAAAGATGAAAATAACGTAGACTTATGAAAAAAAAGAGGGGAAAAATGAAAAATAAAACAATCAGCTTAGTTTTATTTATTTTTATATTTTTTAGTTTGTTTCTGCCTTTAGTGAATGCAGATACTCAAAATGTTTCTTTTTTATCTAATTCCACTTCAGTTCTAGGTTCATGGAATGGAACTTATGGAAAAGACGGAGTTATTTTATTTTCGTGGGATAGCACTTCAGGAGATACAACTAATCTCAGCAAAATAAATAGTTATACCTTCACAGGTAGCAGATATATTTGGCTTTCGGGTTCAGCTGAAACTAGAGCAGTAGTAAATATAACTGGAACAATTAGAAAGGCAACCTGCGGTTATGACTCTTCTGCAGTTAAAATAAATCTTAATACTTCAATTTCTAATTACAATTTAACCCTTTACATACTAGACTGGGATTCTATGATTAGAAGGGAGACCATTACTGTTACAGATAATACTGGGGCTTATACTGCTAATCATTATGCGAATTATAATTTTGGTGGTGGACAGCATGTAACTTTTCAAGTTTTAGGCGTGAACAACATAAATATAAGCATTACTAGAATTGCAGGGGCAAATGCAGTTATATCTGGGCTTTTTATTGATGCAATTCAAGGAGCAGATACAACTTACCCTATATTCAGTAATTATTGGGACAACAATGCTTCTTTAGTTGGAAGTGGAATGGGATTGTTTAATGTAACACTAGCAAATACAAATGGAACTGTTTTATTAGAAATAAATAATCAAAACTATACAGCAACTAATTTAACAGCTAATGTTTATAATGTTTCTGTTTCATTGACAAATGGAACTTATAGTTATAAGTGGCATAGCTGGGGAAATGGAACAAGTCACCCATATAATTTTTCCGATACAAGAAGCTATACAATAAATAACTCGGATACGACTTATCCGCAGTTTTCAAATAACCTAACAAGCATAGCAAATGGCTCTCAATATAACCCTTCAAATAATTATCAGTTTAATATTACAATTGCTAATACAAATGCCACAGCTGGAATTGAATTTAATGGTGTTAACTATTCTTTGAGTAATATTTCTAATTCTTTTTATTGGAATGCAGGAAGTTTAGGGGCAGAAACTTATAATTATTACTTCTGGAGTTTTGGAAATGGAGCAAGTCATAATTATAACACAAGTCAGACTTTTTCTTATACTATAACTAAAGCTGTTCCTCAAGGAATTTTAACAAATACAACTTCATGGACAGTCGTTTATCCAACATCTATAACAATTGGATTATCTGAAAGTAATTTAGGAGATGGAGATGTTAGTTATAATGTTTATAGAGACAATATTGACAAGGGAATAGGAGAAACAATTACATTGGGAACAGGAAGTTATAATTATGTTTTGAATACAACAGGAGGGCAAAATTATACTTCTAATTCTTCAATGGATGCAAAGACTTTAATTGTTAATAAAAATATATCTACTCAAACCTCATTAACATTTGATAAGACTTCTCCTCAATCATATACTAATTCTATAACTCCAACTTGTGCTATAATCACAGGGCAAGGAACTCCTATTCTATCTTTAAATGGAACTATAATCACTTCAGGAAGTCCAATAACACTAGGAGTTGGAATATGGTCATTTAATTGCAGTTTAGCTGATAATGGAAATTATAGTTATGCTGAAAACATAACTAACTTTCAAATAACACAGAATGATTCTTATGTTTTGAGTTTATCTGTAAATCCTTCTTGGAATGTTAATTATGGAGCTCAAACAAATGTCAGTGGAAGTGGTTGTCCTTCTCAATTAAATTGTAATCTATACAACAATATTAGTGGAGCAGTTAGTAATAGTATTAATTTGACTCTTGGAGCAGGAAATTATAATTTTACTTATAATACTACTGGAAATGAAAATTATTCTTCTATGAGTGTTTCAAATATTTTAACAGTAAGTCAAGCAGATGGTTATACAAATTTATCTTTAAATGGAGCTGAAAATAACCTAACATTAACATATCTTCAACAAGTAAATATAACTGCATTAAATCTTTACGGAACTTTAATTATCTACAAAGATGGAGTTGATATAACTTCAACTAATGGATTAAATCAAACATATAGTTCGGGATATTATAATATAACTGCTTATTCGTCTGGAAATGAAAATTATACAAGTTCGTATAAAATCTTTTGGTTAAATATAACTCAAGCTATTCCTATTCTTACAACTCTGCTTAATGGACTTAATAATAATCTGACTATTGTTTATCCACAGCAGATTAATGCATCTGGCTCAACAACAGGAGGAACTTTAAATATTTACAGAGATGGAAATTTAATTACAAATGGGATTAATTATTCTTTAGGGGTTGGATTGTATATTTATGAGTTTAATGTTACTGGAAATGAAAATTATACTGATGTAAGTTCTCAATATATGCAAGTTAATGTAACTAAGGCAATTAATTCGGGAACTTTGTTATTAAATGGAACAGCAGAAGATATAAACATTAGTTATCCTTCGCAGATTAATGCTTCATTCACAAATTCTTCAACAGCATCACTTTACAGAAATGGAATTGATGTTACTGATTTAAATAATCTTTTTGAAAATTTGGCAGTAGGAGATTATAATTTTACTTTAATTGTTTCAGGAAATCAAAATTATACTTCATTCACTATCTCAAGATTTGTTAATGTGACTAAGGCAACACCGATTTTAACTTTTTTAGCCAATGGTGGAACTTCTAATTTAACACTAACATATCCTCAACAAATAAATATTAGTGCCAGCTCAAATGCTGGAATAGTTGGTTTAGATAGAGATAATATAAATTATCTTTCAAATAATGGATTAAACATTACTCTTGGTGTTGGAAGTTATATCTTCAGAGCAAACATAACTGGAAATGAAAATTATTCTGATGTTGGATATTCTTATTATAATATCACAATAACTAA
>JAGVIM010000242.1 GCA_020056045.1 Nanobdellota archaeon
TAATAATTTATCTTTTAATTACAAATATTGGTTATCTTAAGTGTATATAGATATATCTGTGTTATTTAAAAATTTGTAAATTACCTCAAATTTATTTAAACAAGCAGACTATGTTTTAGAATTCTGTTTTATGCTTATCTATAAAATAATGGAATTAAAGTTTATAAACAAGATTACTAGAGGTTTCATAAACTATAAATATTAGGATTGCTTTAAAATAAAATGAATATCCAAACCGATCGAGAAGTACTTGAAAGCATAGCTAGAAGACTTGATTCTATTGAATCTGAAATTGGGAAATTAAAGGAAAATTTAGTTGATACCCATGAACTTATGAATAATATCAGTAATAGAATGGTTGATAAATAAAATTAGTTTTTAATTAATATTTATTCTCTGATTAATTAGATTATTGCAAAATATTTAAGCAAAAAATATCCACCAACTATTGCAAGTGCAACCACAATAATTTTTCCAATAAGTCCTTGTTTATTCATTTTTTATCTCCATTATATTAAATTTATCCAATACAGACCCTCTGGAATAAATAGTAATCTACCTATTTATTCCAGAACATCCCTATATTAATAAATAATATTCTCAAATATTATTTTTAATTAACCATTGGTATTTTCCAACTTCCGTCTTTTGTTTCTCTTCTATTAACAGTCATTTCATCGTTTCTTATTCTATTATGGTTCATGGTCTGATCTGCTTTAGCTCTATGTTCCTTAGTTAATTCATCATTTCTAATTCTATTGTCTACTAATTTATCATCTGCCATTTCAAGCATATCTGCATCATTTCTTCTCTCAATAGTTAATTCATCATTCTTAGTTCTATGATCCATTAATATATGATCTGCATTTTCTCTTCTGTCTATTGTTGCTATATCGTTTCTCAATCTTTGTAGGTTTGTCATATTCTCTTATCATCCTCCATTATAATACATTATAGTCAATGGAGTATATAGGTAAGAGCAGTAGCCTGGCATAACTGTTGTATGAAGATAGACTTATATTGTAAAATTAAACAGCCTTTTTAGAAAATATCCCCTGGATGTAGGTTTCCCTACGCTATTGTTTAGTTAGCATATTTTCTAGCTAAGACTGCACATCCACTTAATGCTCCCAAACCAATCGCAAAATATTTCATTTGATTCATAGCATTTTGAATATCAGGTCTATTGTCTATTTGAGTATAGTCTTCGGGATTTATTGATGCAGTGGATTTTACTGAAAGTTCATAAACCAAATCTCCTGCAACTGCCCCTAAAGCTGCACTTAAAATTAATTCTCCAACTGCTTTTACAAGACCTTTTGTTTGTTTTTCCATAATTAATATAATCGAGTAAACTTTTTAAATATTCTTATAATTCAACTAGTAATATATTGCTGGTATATGTATAACCAAAATGTTTGTATTTTAGAAGAGTTGTTTAGTTAATTTTTATAATTTCTATTAATCCTTAAATTGGAAAATAACACCTAATCAAGAGAGTTTGATTAGTTAGAATGAATAGCATGATATAATGGATTCGCAGGATTAATAAGATAATCCGGAGTTGTAGACTTATAAAGATTAGGCTCCGCATTTGTTTTTGTAGGAATTTTCCAAGATTCTTTCATCTTAACTGTCCGAGATACCCAAATTGTAGGAGGAAACCAGGAACTGTCTACTGCCTGTTTTATTAAATCTAATCTATAATAATTTTCTATGTCAAAACCGTTTTTAATTTCAAGATGTATTATATCTGTGCTCATAGGACGACCTGTAAATGAGATAAATCCAGGGCTAAGCCCTGTTCTTGAAGACATGATCTTTTCATTTTCAAATTTTATTACATATGCTCCATTATATTCATCTTTTTTGTCTGATAGTTGAACAACAAGATTTTCTCCTTTTCCATAAATATATGTAGGAATATTCTCAGAAGATACAATTATATCTTTTCCAGTCATAAGTAGCAGTTTTTCATTAAGACTAACTGACTGAGCCGAAGATTTAGATGCATCTTCAACAACACCATTACCTAGATTTACATCGGTTATTGTATTTCCAGAAGGGGTCTTAATTACTCCATAAGATGTTTTTATATTGATATTATTTGTTAAAAATTGATTATTACTTATCGGTTTAACAAAAGAATTAAGTTTTGGATCATTAGAAGAAAAAGTGTCATCTCCAATTTGGACCTTTGATCCGCCAAAAGTATAAATCTTTCCCTCTTCACTAAAAATAACATTTGAATTTTTTTCATCCAAGATTAGTATAGGCGATATACCCTTTTTTGATAATTCATCATCAATTAATTTTATTTGACTAGAACCTTTAACACTCTCTATACTACCTCTTTGTAATTTTATAGTTTTTCCA
>JAGVIM010000147.1 GCA_020056045.1 Nanobdellota archaeon
GTGTGCTCTTCCGATCTAATAAAATTTAAAATAAATCACATAATCAAATATACATATATATAATATATATAATATAATATAATTAAATTTATAAATAAAAATAAAATTAAAAAATCTTTTTTTGACTTTTATTTATAAATACTTCCATAGGAAATACTAGGGGGAGGGTAGTCTTACCTAAAAATAACTTAATTTTTTATTAATTTAATACAAAATCATACTTTTTGTTTTTATTATACAATTTTAAACATTATAAATTTTACTTTTATCGAGAATATTTTTAATGATATCAAACCAATACAGAAAACTTTATAAACAATTTCTCTATAAATAACTCATGGCTATTGAAAAAAAACCACATAAAGAGATATTAAACAAGCCTGTAGTCACAAAAGAGGGCAGAAAATTAGGAATAATTAAAGATATTACTTTTGAGACAAGAACAGGAGAATTAATTCATCTAGTAATAAAAGATACAACACCTTATTCAAATCAACTTAATTTAGAAAGATCTCAAGAAAAAGAACTTTTAATACCCTACAATTCTATAATTGCAATAGGTGATTTTGTTGTTGTTTCAGAAGAAGATTTAATCTAATCAAATTCAATTAGGTTTAAAAACCATATTCTAATATATTTAACATGGATAATGTAGAAGAAATTCAACATTTAAAACCAGAAATAAGAGAAAAGAGGCTTTGGAACTTAAACAATTTCTTTCTTTCAATAGTAATACTTCTAATAATTTCAGTTATTTTTTTAATAATCCGTTTTGTTTTTGATTTTGAATTAATATATATTGTAATAATAGCCTGCTTCTTGATAATTATTTATTCAATAATACTTTTCTTTTTACTTGAACCAAAAATATTAAGAGAAATAAATAAAACAACAATAAAAACAATTAAAACACCCTCTTTAAAAGAAGTAATAATTGAAAAACCAATTCAGATAATGCATGAAATGGAAAAAAAGATTTATATAACAAATCCAAGAAAGAAGCTTAATATTCCTAAATATGATTTTCTTGGTTCATCTCAAACAAAAACCTATCATAAAAAAACATGTAGATTTAGTAAACTAATTAAAAAGAAATATAAAATATTAAACAACGATCCAAACTATTTTATAAAAAATAATTATAAACCTTGTGATATTTGTATTCTCAAAACAAAGAAAGTCTAATTCATCACAGTAATATTTAAAAACTCTTTAATTTATTTAAATCTATGAAAATAATTGGTTTTAATTTAACAAAAATATTGGTTGAGAAAAGGGAAAATCAAGATGGAAAAATTCAAATAAGTCAGAATATTGACATAAAAGATTTAATAAAAGACAAAATACCCATTTCAAATGAAGAAATACTTAATCTAAAATTTCATTTTATAATAGACTATTCCAACAACCTAGGAAAACTAGAATTTGATGGATATTTAATACTTTTACCAGAAAAAAACGAATTAAAAGATTTTTTAAAATCTTGGAAAGATAAAAAAATCCCTGAAGATTCAAGAGTTCCTTTATTTAATTTTATAATGTCTAAATGTAATATTAAAGCATTAAACCTTGAAGATGAACTTGGCCTTCCCTATCATATTCCAATGCCAAGAGTTAATCCAGGGGAAAAACAATAATTTTTTATAATAATTTACCTATCTCAATAAACAAGTTTTCTTAACTTTCCAAAATTATATTCTCTTTGTTCCTTATTATTATAAATAATAACCTCAAAATTTAATAATTCTTTATTTTTTATAATTAAAAATTCATCTTTTTGATAATTTTCAATTGAATTTAAATCATAGCCCATACTAATTGGACTAAAGCTAGGAATAACATATACTCGTTTATTTTTCCACTTTCCCTTTAAAAAACATTTATATTTTTCTTTTTTATAATCATCAAAAAGAGTTATTGCAGGATGTAAATGCCCAAAAATTAGTGTTTTTGATTTTTCAAAACACTTTTGCTGCAATTTATCACCATGCATAAAACAAATTTCTTTGTATTTATAATAATCAACAAGTTTTACATCTCTTTTTTTAGCAATAGACCCCAAGATAGTATCATGATTACCTTTTATTAATATAATTCTCTCATTTTTTAATGATTTATTTGCGTTTACACTACTAATTTTTTTATTTTCTTTGTTCTTCACAATCTTTTCATCTAAATAATCCAAAAATTTTAATGTTTCACTCCACTCTACATCACTTATTTGACTAAACTCATGTTTTAAATCCCCCAAAATAATAACTTTTTTAATTTTTCTACCTTCCATTGAAAGATCCCAAAAAATTGAATTTAATTTTTCAATGATCTCCCTAAACTGCATTCTCGGAAATATTCCTGATTTTGTAATATATTCCTCATAGCCAATATGCAAGTCTCCTAATACTAGTATAGCATTGTCAATAAGTAAAGAATCTTGTAAAAATCTAATTTCAGTATTTTTTTCTACTTTTTTCTTATTTTTTAATAATTTCATTTTATACTACTAGTTTTCTTTCTGTTTGTCTATTTGTCTGTTGGATTCCAACAGTCAGACAGACATAGTTATTTTTATCTATTTCTCCTTTTCCTTTATCTCCTTCACTATTTCCTTATGCATTCTTTTCATAAATTCAATCTTATCTTCTATTTTTAATAAATCAGAATAACCCTGCAACACTAAGTTCATTGCAAAAGGACTTGGCAAAGAAGTTTGAACCTTTTCAATCCTAATTTTTCCATCTTCTATCCATTTTAAAACTAATTTTGTTTTTTCTATATCCATTAAATCTTCTAAAACCTCTCTTCTAGCTTCTTTTAATATTGGAAAGTCTCTGCTTATTTTATTTATAGCATTTAATAAAAAAAATGAATTCATCTGTTGTTTTCCAACACTTTTACTTCTTCCCTTATAATTTCTTAATATCATTAAACTTCTTGCAGCACAATGTCTAAATCTTCTTTTTAATATTTCTGTTTTTAAAATAGCTTCTTCTAATATTTCATTGATATTTTCAGGTTTTAATAATTTTAAAGCTTCATCAATAGGCAAATTTTCACCAGCAAAATAAAATCCATTATCACTAATTCCTAATTCAATATCTCTTCCAACTTTTTGTCCCATTAAATATCCAAGCCCTCTTGACAATGCATCATTTACTCTTCTCCCATATAAAGAATGAAAAATAATATAATTTTTCTCTCCTTTATAATACTCAACAATCAATCTTTTTTCATGACTAATCTTAGAATATTTATATTGTTCATTAAAATAATTATAAATAGCATTTGAAACAGCGGCATTAACATAGCAATGTTCTTGGATAAACTCTTTAATTTTTTCAAGAGGTTCCTTTCTTTCGAATCTTTCATTTAATAAATATCTAAATCTATTTATTTCAAGAGCAGAATCAAAACTTAATGGCAGCATTTCACTAAACCAAGAAGGAATAGTTGGATTTCTTTTAATCCCTGCCTTTACATATGCTTTCATTCCTTTTGTATACATAAACTGATATTTTTTCCCACCTAAAACAAAAACATCCCCTGGTTTCATTTTTTCTAAAAAACTTTCATCCACCACACCTATTTTATGATCTTTTCTCTCTCCCTGCCCTATTACAATTGTAATAAAACTTTCCTCAGGAATTGTTCCTATGTTGGTCAGATAGATAACTCTTGCCAGTTTCCCTCTTTTACCAATTTGCTTTGTTTTACTATCATACCAGATTTTTGCATAAATATTTCTATGTTCTAAAGCATATTCTCCTGCTAAATAAGAAACAACACTCATAAAATCATCATTTGTCAAACTTCCATAGCAATAACTTTTTTTTATTACTCTTTTCATTTCATTAATATCCCAAACTTTTTGAATAGCCATTCCAAATATTTGCTGTGCTAAAACATCCAAGCAATTTTTAGGAATATTAATTTTATCGATTTTCCTTTCCTTACATTCTTTATTTAGTATACTACATTCAACTAAATCATCTCTGTCAACAACAATAAATCTTCCTTTGCTTGTATCATGTAACTTATGACCTGCTCTTCCAATCCTCTGAAGAGCTCTGGCAGAACTTTTTGGACTCCCAAGTAATATAACAAGGTCAATATAACCAATATCAATTCCAAGCTCAAGGCTTGTGCTTGTAACAACTACTTTTAATTCTCCTTTTCTTAGTTTTTCCTCTATTTCAAATCTATATTCTTTGCTTAATGCAGAATGATGAGCACCAATATTTTCAATATAATTTTCAGGAAACATATCTTTTAGATGATTTATTACTCTTTCAGTTGCAGCTCTTGTATTTGTAAATACTATAGTTGTTTTATGTTCTTGAATTAGTTTATCTATTAAACCATACAAAGAATTATGCAACTCATTGCCATCTGTATCAATCAAATCCCTTACTCCTGTTAATACTTCAATATCTAGTTTTTTACTAGCAGAAACTTCTGCAATAAAACATTCTCTTTCAATTCCAACTAAAAAATTAGCCATTTCATCTAAAGGAGCAATTGTAGCAGATAATCCAATTCTCATAGGACTTATTTTGCTTATTTCTTCAAGTCTTTCTAAACTAATTGTCTGATAAACTCCCCTTTTATTTCCTAAAGAATGAATCTCATCAATTATAATAAACTCAACTCCATAAAAATGTTCGATAAATTTCTTACTAGTAAGAACAATTGCAAGACTTTCAGGAGTTGTTACTAAAATATGCGGAGGATTTTTCAGCATTTTAACCTTTTCTTTTGTTTCTGTATCTCCTGTTCTTAAGCTAACTCTTATTTTCTGCAATTCAATCTTTTTTTCTTCAGCTATTTTGTATATTTCTTCTAAAGGTCTTACTAAATTAACAAAAATATCATTGTTCAATGCCTTTAATGGACTAGTATAAACACAATAAACCTTATTTTCTAATTCTTTTTTCATTGCAATATCAACTAAATAATTAAGAATTGCTAGAAAACTAGTCAATGTCTTTCCATTTCCAGTAGGTGCTGAAATAAGAATGTTTTTTCTTTCATGAACACTCATTACACCATATAACTGGCTTTCTGAAAAATCTTTAAATCTTGAAAAAAACCATTCTTTGACTAAAGGATTTAGAATACTAATTATCTCTGATGCTTTTCTTAATTCTGCCCTAGGATATTTTTTTATAGTTTCCATATTTTAATCAGTTACTTTGAAGAACTCTAAATTTTATCTTTACTCTTAATATAGATACTATATAAATCTAATTCCTATCAAGAAAGGGTTGTCTGAGGATTCTTTTTTCTTAAAATAAAGAAAACTATAACTCCCAATATAATTAAAACTAAAATAATTCCGATTATAAGTACTGGTAAATTGGAACTCTTTTTATCATTATTTTGTTTTTCTAAAACACTAATTCTCCAATTATTTATTTTTATTACAGAACCTTTCTTTATTTCAACATTTAAACTATAATCCCCTTTAATTAAACTCTTAAAATTATAACTGTTTGACCCATTTTCCACAAGCTTATTGTTTAAAGACCATTTAACGCTATCATAATCTTGATTATCAATTGAAAAGTCTTTATATTCTCCAACAAGAACAGATATTTTTGTTTTATTTGGCTGCGGGTTTATTATCTTAAAAACAACAGTTTGAGTTTGAGAAGAGTTTACAAGGGTTGTTACCTCAGAATTAGATTCATTTAATTCTTCAAAAAAACCAATATCACTAATACTAATATTTTCACTTGAATTATTAGAAAAGAGACTTAAGTTAGATGAAGAATTTTTTTCAGCATCTGAAGGTATACTACTCGTATAGTTTTCTTCAATAATATTCTTTTCATAGGTTATATTTATCTTAGGGTTACTTGCAGAAAAATCAGGATCAGGAGCCAAAGTAATGTTACTTAATTCACCATCAAATTTTATTTTTTTATTTTTTGATACAAGATCATAAAGCAAATCTCTCAATGATTTGTTTAAGTATTTATTATAATCAAAAAACTTACTAATATTATAATCTCCATTTATAGATCCATTATATTGTATATACTTTTTCTTACCAGTAGGAAGTGTAAATTCCATTGCAAATATAATTTTTCCTGTGTTTTTATCAAAACTAACTAAATCTGTATTTATATGTTCATTTCCAAGGGGATCTTTAGTAGACAACCCTATTTTATTATCTTTTTCAACTATCCTCACATCTAACATAGTATTTATAAAAAAATCAATAAAGTTTTTCCAACCAAAATAATCGGAAAATCCTCCGGAATACCATTGACCATTATAATCCCAACTTATGTCTGCAGATCCAGAAGCATCAATATTATTTATAAAGTTTAAACTCAGAAAAATAATAACTATTAAAATCAAACTCTTTTTCATATAATTTAAAAAGAGAGTTACCTTATAATCATTTCTATTTTGTTTTTTTAATCAACAGCTTTAAAAAGTTATTCGGTATTATTATTTTATGAGACTAAGTCAAGGAAAAAAAGATAAGATTGCAGAGCAAATACTTTCATTTCTATACCATAGTTTTCCAAACGAACCCTTTACTGCAGAAATTGCAAGAGAAATTATTAGGGATGAAGAGTTTGTTAAAAGAATTTTATTTGAATTAAAAGATAAAAATCTTATTGTGCCCATAAGAAAAAATAATAAGGGTGAGCCTTTTTCTAGAAGAGTTAAATGGAGACTTTCAAACAAAGTCTATGAAATCTATAAATCTAAACAATAAGTTCTATTTCATATCTTCTTTTATATAAATCTATATAAAACTCTACTACTAATTTAAGCAATGGAAAAAGAGCAAATTAAATTAGCTTTTTCAAGAGTAAAGCAAGACATATCTAATTTAAAAAATGAGTTTTTTACAATTAAAAGAGAGATAACTGAAATTAAAGAACTTCTAAGTTCCCTCCACAGTGAGTTAAATAATAAAATACTCAATAAAATAGCTCAAAATAATTCTTATTTCATTTCAACAGACACTCCAACACTCCAACACTCAAATCCAACAATAAACAGATATCCAACAGACACTCCAACACTTCCAATGGAAATAGAGGGGTTAAAAGACCAAAATATTGAACTTTCCATAGGAAATGAAGGGGTTCCAACAGACAGACAGACAGATAGACAGACAGACCAACAGACACAAAAAAGCCCATTTTTAGAACAAAAAAGCCTTTCAACAATAGAATCTAACATTCTTGAAGCTTCTGAAATTCTTAATTCTCTAGATCGCCTTAAAAAAGAAATAAGGCTAAAATTTAAACAATTAACTTCCCAAGAAATGCTTGTATTCTCGACCATATATCAACTAGAGGAAAAAGATCCAAAAGATACAACCTATAATAAAATAGCCTTAATTTTAAATCTTAGCGAGAGCTCAATAAGAGATTATACTCTTAAAATGATAAGAAAGGGAATTCCTATTAAAAAGCAGAAAATAAACAATAGAACGGTGCTTTTATCAATATCTTCAGAGCTCAAAAAAATAGCAACCCTGCCAATAATAATTAGGCTAAGGGAGCTTTAAATGCTAAAATTTAAGCTTTTTAAGACTTATTAACTATTCTTTACCTCATCAGAATTTTTTATTTCAAAAATTCCTCATATATTTTTCCTAATTATATTCGTTGTAACGAATTTATTTTAGCTCTAGCTAGAGCTAAACAATTTAATTATTATATTTTTGCATCATAAGCCTTTAAAAACCATTTTTTAAGGTTTTTAGAGCTTTTAAACAAACCCTCACATTAAGGTTTAAACTTAATATTTTTTATCTCAACCCTCTCTTTAAGGCTTTAGATTACTTTATTTGTAACTCTCTCTTTAACTTTTTAGATTAAAAATCCGAGTTACTCTTACTTTTTTATTAAATCTTATTGTTTTTTGATGTTTTTTCATAGTATTTAACTCTCACTTTTCCTGTTTTTTAAGTCTTTTTAACTAAAAAACACTGGTTTTTAGCATTTTTCTATTATTTTAATAACTACAAACCTTACTTTTCTTATTTTTTAAGGTTTTTTAAATATTTTAGCCACTATACCATAATAGTCTATTAATCTTCTTCTATTAATCTTCTTCTATTTTCTTCTTTTCTCTTAATTTTACTTTTTTTACTTTCACTAAAATACCTCTTATTTTTTCAGGTATAAAGACTCTTTTTTTATTATTTTCTCCAATTATTTCTTCAATTAAACCTTCACTTTTCTGTTTTATTGCATTTATTTGACCCCTTATTGTTGCCTTATCTTTACCCAACATTGCAGCCAGATCCTCATGGCTTAATTTCATGTCTCCTGCATTTAATAAAGTAAATATAATTGCCCTTTCAGTTACTGATAAATTGTCCAAAATCCCTGTTTGAACAGGTGTTTGAACAGTGTTTAAAACAGCTTTAAACGGCGTTTGTTTGTCAAACACTGTTTTATGCTGTTTAAAAACGCCTCCATCTCCAACAATAGAAACCATGTTTTTCAAATTTTCTAACTCATCTTTCATAGACGATATATCTTCTCTTAATTCAAAAATCTCTTCCTTTAGCTCGTAATTTTTTGAATCAAGGTGTTTGATCCATTGACTAGTATTACTAATATCCTGTTTAACACTGTTGAAGCCTGTTTGAACAGCCATCTTAAGCTCTTGAACTTCTCTTTTTTCCGCTTTTTTACTAAAAAATCCTAACATAATATAATTAAAAAAACCCTATTTATAAATCTTACTGTTTGTTTCTGTTTAAACAGCTGTTTAAAACAATTTTATCGTATATAAAATATTAAAATATAAATATTATTAAAAGGGATCTTTAATAACTTTTTTTCATAAATTTTTAAAAAACAAGGTGTTTAAACACTCTTAAACAGAAAAAATGACTGTTTGAACAATTCAAATAGCTAAAATTTTTGAAAAGAAACTTCAAAAATTATAAAAAACAACTCATTTTTAGTCTAATTTTAAGATTTTAGGTCAGTTAATTAAACTCCATTGACAAAAGAAAAATTAGCATAAATTAAGTTAATTATTGTACTACATAATTAAGCAAAAATTAGCTAATAATTAAGCAAAAATTAGCTAAAAAACACTGCTAAATGCTTTTTTATTAATATTTTTGAAGAAATCCAAATTGGATTTTTATTTAAAAAATAAGCTTTAAATACCTAAAAAACCTATTTATTTTAACTAAACAGCTCAGATTAAGAAAATTAGTAAATATAAGATGGTAAGAAAATCAACTAGCTATTTTAATCCAGAAAAAAAGAAGTATAGGTCATATCACAAATTGATAATAGCAGGAGCAATAATAACGGGAATATCTTTCCTTGTTACACTGGTTCCATGTAAAATAGTAGATCCCATAAATACAAGTTTAGGGTTATGTAAACTACCAAATCCGTTTACGAACTTAGACCTAATATCAACAAGCTATTATTTTTATGGGCTTTCAAATAACCCCATATCTGGCTTAGCAATTCAGTTCATAATCGCCACCCTTTTATCATTAGGAGTAGTTTTTTTATTCAAAAAACTAAATAAAAAATATAAAAATCATAAAATAATAAATCTAACAAAGAAGTAAAAAGATATAAGCAATGCTTAAAACTTTTAGCATGAGTTAAAATGCTAAAAATATTAAAATTAAAAGAATCAAAAATCATATTTCCAAAAATCTGAGGAAAAAGAAATGATTTTTCATTAACATCAGGAATAAGTTAATGTGAGATCAAATGGTGATAGAAAAGGAAGAAGTAGAAAAAAAGAAAGAAGTAGCCGAGGAAAAGAGGAAAAGAAGTAAAATGAGGTAAAGAGAGGAAAAAACCTAAATCAATTAAA
>JAGVIM010000159.1 GCA_020056045.1 Nanobdellota archaeon
CAATCTCATTTGCAACTAATTCAGGATTCATTTGTGGAAGAATTATTTTTCTGTGGTTCATCTTCTTTCCTCCATTAAATTTTGTGCATCCATACATCCTCTAAAATAATTTTCTGCTACTGGATTATTGAAAGGATTTGTTCTTCCAAAAACAGGATGATTTATTTGTTCTAGAATACTTTTCCACCTTTCTGAAGTTTCTTCACCATAATAAACAACAACATAACCAATATTTTCATTAGCTACTTGTTTGGCAGTCTCTCTTACTTTCTCATCTCCCCTGGTTCTTAGATATTCTACATACTCTCTATAAAATCTTTTTATTTCTTCTGGGTTTCTTAGCTGTTCTATTGCAGTAAATACTATATTTCTACTTGGATCAATTCCTTGCAATCTTTTTATTAAACTTTGTTGCATCATTTCATCTTCTCAAATAAGCCCTCCTTTCATAGCCAATTACTTCTTGATTTGGGGTTTCTTCATCTAAAAGATAGTTTGGTCTTGTTTTGTAAAGCAGATTTTTTATTTTT
Organism: Nanobdellota archaeon; assembly: GCA_020056045.1. GTDB lineage: Archaea > Nanobdellota > Nanobdellia > Pacearchaeales > GW2011-AR1 > ARS1285. The sequence continues at coordinate 531 of JAGVIM010000159.1, forward strand.
CTAATTTTCATAGCTTCAACTACTCTTAGTCGGTTTAGCATTTTTTCTATTTCCAAAGGATTTGTTATTGCTACCATGTTTTATTTTCAAGAACCCCCTTAGTTGTTACAAATTTAGCTCCTGCTGCAGCCATTTCTTCAAGAGCAGATTTTGTTGATTCTGGAAAAACTCCTGCGATTGCATCTTGAACAACATAGCATTGAACTTTCCTTTGTTGCATTCCAAGAACTGCTGCTTTTACACAGTAATCTGTTGCAACTCCATAGACAACTGCTTCATTAACATTTGCTTTTTGCAAAAGAACTTCTGCATTAGGATTTGTAAAAACATCGTGAGATTGTTTTTGAATGTAAATTCCCTTTGGAGGATTATTCTTAGAAGTATTCTTGATTTGATTAACTGCTTTAGCAATGTCTTCCTCATCTATTCCCCTAATAAATTGATTCCAATGTTTAATTATATTTTCTTCATTATATCCCTGAAATTTAAATTGATTAAAATACCTTTTTTTAACTTCATTATCTCCCCTATTGAGTTGATTAACAATGTATAATACTTCATCAGATATTCCACAAGTATTGGCTCCTTTCACATTATTATTTTGAAATAATGTTGTCTCCCAAATTTTTAATTGACCCGGCGTATTATCCATACAGTGATCTGGAAAAGGTCCTCCCCATCTTGTGAGTTCTCCTTCTCTTTTTTTGTATTCTGGTGTTCCAAAATGAACATCTACACTTCCAAGAACAGGTATACTTTTTTGTTTTGCATATTCTGTTAATAATCTTAAATTAGGTTTTATGAGTTCAGCACCAGGAACATATAATGCACCATCACTATTCATAAAATCATTCTGAGTATCAATATCATAGAATATTCTCATCTTAATTTTCCCCCATTGCAAGTTTGTTTTAAAGTCTCAACTAACGCTAGAAGTCCTAAAGAAGGAGTCATTTGATATGGAACTGCATTTAGTCCTCTTGCAGTTTCTGGAAGTTTTGCAACTTCTTCTAAACAATATGCCTTTGTATCTTCAAGAGTTCTTCTTTTTCTGATTCTTTCTCCATTTTCAACAACTTTTTCAAGTAAAGGTCGTGCACTATATTCTTCATCTTCAAGTGCAAGTATATCTTTGATGTAATTTTCATTTTTATCCTGAACCCTGTAAACTTGTTTTACTCCTGGATAAGTTATTTTTTCAGATGAAAGTTTTATCTTTGGTCCTTCACTATCCTGCACTAACTTATAAACTCCAGGAATTGCTGCAACTGGTTTTGCAGTTATCATTTCTGTTCCAACACCGTATGCATCAATTGGAGCTCCTGCTTTTTTTAGAGCATCTATCTTATACTCATTTAAGTCATTACTTGCAACTATTCTTACATACCTAAGATTATTATCATTTAATACTTCTCTTACCTGTTTTGCAAGTTCTGCTAAATTTCCAGAATCAATTCTTACTGCTCCTAACTGATATGCTTTTTCTTCAAGTTCTTTTGCAACTTGAACTGCATTTTTTGCTCCATCTAAAGTATCGTAAGTATCAATTAAGAGTGTGGGATTTTTTGGAAATGTTTTTACATAAGCTCTGAATGCATCAAGTTCTGTTGGAAAACTCATTACAAAACTATGAGCATGTGTTCCTGATA